>CAJOIN010000169.1 GCA_905234515.1 uncultured Selenomonas sp. | reverse complement strand
TTTCAGGCAGGAGATTTCTGTCCGGGTGGCGAAAGTAGATACGGAAAATTGATTGTGTTTTAGGAGGAAAAAGCATGAGCAAATACGCAGGCACCCAGACCGAGAAAAATCTTCAGGCGGCTTTTGCGGGAGAGTCCCAGGCCAGGAACAAGTATACCTACTTTGCTTCCAAGGCCAAGAAGGAGGGCTTCGAGCAGATTGCGGCCCTGTTCCTGAAGACAGCGGACAATGAGAAGGAACACGCCAAGATGTGGTTCAAGGAGCTGGAAGGCATTGGGGACACTGCCTCCAACCTGAAGGACGCTGCTGAGGGCGAGAACTACGAGTGGACGGATATGTATGCCGGCTTTGCCAAGACCGCCGAGGAGGAGGGCTTCAAGGAACTGGCTGCCAAATTCCGTCTGGTGGCTGAGATTGAGAAGCGCCACGAGGAACGCTACAGGAAACTCCTGGCCAACGTGGAGAACCAGGAAGTCTTTGCCAAGAGTTCCGTGAAGATGTGGGAATGCCGCAACTGCGGCCACATCGTAGTGGGCACCAAGGCCCCGGAAATCTGCCCCGCCTGCGCTCATCCCCAGAGCTACTTCGAGATTTGCGAGGAGAATTATTAAGTGCATAGGCCGCGCTTAGCGGCAACAGCAAGCCCCCAAGGCGGGAAAACCTGCCTTGGGGGCTTTGGCTTGCTGTGAAATTGGCTTTGGAGTATCAGGTGTCTTCGTTGTCCAAAAACGCCTCGAATTCTTCTCTGGGCATGGGCTTGGCGAAGTAGTAGCCTTGGCCGTGCTGGCAGCCGCATTCCTTCAGCAGCTTTTCCTGGGCTTCGGTTTCGATGCCTTCGCAGATGACGCTCATGTTCAGGCGCATGCCCAGTTCCACGGAGGCGGACAGGATGTTTTTCATGCGGTTGCTGCCCTCGGGGCCGCTGATGAGGGTGCGGTCCAGCTTCATGACGTCCAGGGGCAGCAGGTTTAAGAGTTCCAGGGAGGAGTAGCCGGAGCCGAAGTCGTCCATGGAGAGCTGGTAGCCCAGGTGGTGCAGGGTGCGGATAATGCGGATGGCCTGCTCCCGCCGGTCGGGATGGTCTATGAAGGAAAAGGCTGTCTCTGTCAGCTCCAGTTCAATCATGCGGGGGGCAAGGTCGTAGTCGTCCCGGATTTTCTTCATGTAGAGCATATAGCCCTCCTGGAGGAAGTGCATGCGGGACTGGTTCACGGAGATGGGGACAATCTTTTTTCCTGCGGCCTGCCGCTGCTGCTGCATGGCGCAGGCCTCCTCCAGCACGTAGTTGTCCAGGGGGATGATGAAGCCGTTGTCCTCAAAGATGCTGATGAACTTGTCGGGGGGCAGGAAGCCCAGCTTGCTGCTTTCCCAGCGCACCAGAGCCTCGGCGCCGATGGTCTTATGGGTCTTGAGGTCGTATTTGGGCTGGTACCAGACGGAAAATTCCCGGCGCTGGAGAGCCTGCTCCATTTCCGCCTCGATGGTGTGACGCTGGGCCAGGAGCTCTTCCAGCCGGCTGTCATATAGGCACACCAGGCGGCTGCTTTCGTAGGCTTCGGAAATGGCCAGTTCCGCCCGATGCACGGCTGTCTCGAAGTCCGCCGCCGAGTCCAGGCGGCAGATGCCTGCCTTGAGGTTCACCGCCTGCAGCTCCGTGGCTGTTTCCTGGCGGATGATGCCACGCAGGGTGATGGCGGCCTGTTCCAGCAGGCTGTCCAAGGGGGGCGGGGAGCCTGTGCCCGGGGGCAGCTCTCCTAAAGCCAGTATCATCTTGGCCAAGCCGCTGACAGACAGCTCCCGCAGCTGCAGACGTGTCTTCAGGACCTTGACTATGCGGGGGAGCTGCTCATTGATGAGGTTTTTGCGGTTGCCGGTGCTGAGCTGGTTGATGGCTTCGATGTCCACCCGCAGGATGTAGCAGCGGCCGGTTTCCGCAGCCTTGGCAAGACGTCCTGTCAAGAGTGCGGGCACATTGTCCATGAACCAGCGCCAGTTAGGCATTCCGGACCAAAAGTCCGTATAGGCGATTTTCTGCACTTCCAGGGTATGGCGGCGGCGCATTGCCAGCAGGCAGAGGAAAATCAGGCACAGGGCGACGGTGAGGGACAAAAGCCCCAGAAAGACCTGCATGGGATAGTTGTAGACGAAGGCAGAGAAGGTCTGCATTTTGTTTTCGGAAAAGACCAGGCGGCTGTCCCGGCTCTCCCGGAAGTCACGGGGCAGGGAGTTTATCTCGTGGTTCAGGATGGACAGCAGCTGCCGCCCCTCCTCCGTGGCAGGCACGGCCAGGGCGATGTCCAGGGTGCAGAGGATATCCCCTGTGGTGGCAAGGTCGTAGTAGCCGTTGTGGAAAATCTGGTACTGGGCGCTATAGGCCTCCATGTAGGTGCGGGCGGCCGTCCCCTCCCGCACGGCCTGCAGGCAGCCCTCCGGGGTGTCCTGCCAGTCTATGGCCTCCTCCCCCTCCAGGCGGGTTTTCAGGTTTTCGGCGGAGAGGGCTCCCTTGGGCAGGGCGGTGTAGCCCCTGGCATCTGCCTCCCCCCTGCGGGTGACTTCCAGGAAGTTGGCCCGGGCATAGGCGGTAGTGAGGTAGAGGCCGTTTTTTTGTGCCCAGGCAAAATCCATGGGGACGCCCGTCACCAAATCCGCCCGCCCTTCCTGCAGAGCCTGGAAGGAGGCCTGACGGCTCGCGGTCTTCACCAGCTGAAAGGTCACTCCCAAATCTGCGCTGATGCGCTCCAAAAGCTCGGCGTCCAGGCCAATGAGCTTCCCCTCCCGTTCCTCCAGCACGGGGAAGCTGCCTTCGGGCAGAGCCAGCCGCAGCACGGGACGCTGTCTGAGGAAATCCTTCTCCTGCAAGGTCATCACCAGGGGCGGCTCTGCCTCGTCATACTGGAAATACTTGCTGCCCAGATGGTCGATGATATGGGGGTAGTCCAGCCGCATTTGCTGCTCGGCAGCCAGCACCTCCTCTGCCAGGGCGGGATTGCTGGCGCTGAGGGTCAGGTGCAGGGGCTGGAGGAAATTCCGCTGTATGAGGCTCATGGAGAGCGGGGAGAGGGTAAAGCTCCTGCCCTGTCCCTGGGGCAGGCCGGCAATGACATCGATGGTGCCCATGAGGAGCCGGGTGCGGCACTGGTCTACGGTGCCCGGCAGGAAAATGAGTTGCCAGTCCCGATACTGGGACAGGAGCTGCATGTATTCAAAGGCATAGCCCCGCGGCTCCTGGTCATCAGACATGAAAAAGAACTGGGGATTGCTGGCTATGACCCCCACCCGCAGCACTTTGGCGGCCTCCCCGGAGAGGGGCAGGGAGAGGAGCGCCAGGCACAGCAAGGCAGCAAGCCAAGTTTTAATTTTCATTTTCGTGCTCCTTTGGCTGCCGGTATTTCCGGCAGAGCTGGTGGAAACGCTGGACCCAGTCCCGGCGGGCATTGCTCACCAGGGCTCTGTCCTGCTGTATCAGGGGGAGCCCTTCCTTTGGTTCCAGGGGGCTCATGGGGGGCAGGGGCAAATCCATGCGCACGGGGCGGCGGTAGAGCTCCTCGGAGAGCATCTGCTGGGCAATGGGCCCCGTGAGGAAGTCCAGCAGCTTTTCTGCCTGCTCCCGCTTGGGGGTGCCCTTGATGATGTAGATGCCGTCCTGGTCAGATACCAGCCCCTCCCTGGGATAGACCAGGTCTACGGGTGCTCCCTCTGCCACATATTTGGCGGCCACTTCCTCAAAGGTCAGAGCCACCTCCATATGGCCCGGATCTGCCACGGACTTGTAGACCTCCGTGGAGCTGCCTATGATGTTGCCTTCAATCTGGGCGCAGAAGGCCTCCACATAGTCCCAGCCTGCCTCGGGGTTCCCCCCGCCCATGGCGTAGAGCATGCTCACGAGATGGGCGTAGGCGGCGGATGATTTGCCGGGGTCTCCCATGGCTATGCGGCCCTTCAGCTCCGGGGCCAGCAAATCCCCGTAGCCCGTGAGGGGCGGCCCCTGGTATTTGTCCAGATTCACCATGAGCACCGCAGGCAAATCCGAGAACATGGTGGCGCCTGCCGCCTCCTGGCGGAAATCCGGCTGCAGGTTCTCGTCATTCTGGCAGACGTAGTCCTCGAAAAGCTCCTTCCTAGGGTTGACGGTGCTGCGCAGACGGGAGCATCTTTTTCCGCTTCCAGCCTGTCCATCAGCTCCCCGGAGCCGCCGCGCACCACTTCCACGGGGATGCCCGTCTCTCCCTCGAAGCGGGTCAGCAAAGGCCGCAGGATGGAAAGGGGATGGGAGCTGTAGACCACCAGCTTCTCCGCAGGAGGCTTCGGCTGTTCTATATTCTCACTTTGGGTACACCCGGCCAAAAGAGCCAGGGTAAAGATTATGACAAGGGCAATAGAATCCACTCTGGCAATCATGGTGATATCCCCCCTTAGTAGCTGTACAACAATTACAGTCTGAGTATTCGCGAAAAGAGGGTGATTTTCCTGCAAAAAAAGAAGCCGCTCCTTTGAGCAATGTCATTAAGTTAAGCCCAAATCACACAAATCGGCCTTCTCCACATTTTTGGAGGGGGCTGTTTTTATTGTCCATATACAGTGAACACCTAACCAAGAAAGAGGACTTTGAGGGCATAGCAGCTTTTTTCAAAAATCATGTAACACTTTTCGATTTCAGGCGTATAAAGAGACAGAAAAGCAAAAAACGTCCTGCGGGCGGGGAAAAGAAAAGGTGGTCATGATGAAGCTGAAAAATGAAAACAAGCTTACGGATGCGGATTTGGAGCAGGTTGTCGGTGGCGGTCAGCTTGACCAGGATTCGAGATTCTTGAATGTGCTGCTTCAAGGGCGCGAGGGGCAATGCGGGAGATATGGCTTTTGGACAGTCAAAAAGCACAAGGACGAAATAGGGCACTCCATCAGTTTGTGTGGGTAGCTAAATCTTCCCGGCTCTTATAAACATTGAAAAAGCATACATTTTCCTGTACGATTTTTTTTG
>CAJOIN010000168.1 GCA_905234515.1 uncultured Selenomonas sp. | reverse complement strand
GCCAGCCCTTCCTCATTTATTTTCTTCTCGGTATCTTCAACATAAAGACTTATGTTCCGAGTTATATCTGTTGGCGTAACCCATAATATCTTGCCATCACGATAATATGAATCAACCTTAGTAGAAGGAGTTCCACCGCCTACAGTTTCACATACATCATCAATACTTACCCGTTTCCAATCAGCAACATCTGCCTTCTCACAGCCCGGGAAACGCAAGTCCACAAACCACTCCTTGTATAACCGCTGTGCAGCTTCTTCAAGGAGCTTAATCTGCTGTTGGTGGTTGGCAATAAGGTCATCATAGCGGCTCAATATCTGCCCTATCTGCTTCTGTATGTGCAATTCAGGAGCTTTTATCTTTATCTTCCCACATTCTGGAACTCGCAAATGCAGGACAGTTGAACCTACCCCCTTGGCTATAATAGCTTGCTTGTTATCATGAAACATTAACGCATATAGCAGGAACAAATTATCACACTTATTAGGGTCAGCCCTAAACAAAACTAATCTCTGCCCTAAGAATATATTATCGGCTTGGCGAACCAGCCCCACTTCTCCCAACGGCGCTTCTCTCGTAAATACAATGTCGCCTACTTGCAACTTGCCGCGTCTACTCCATTTTTCATAAGTGTCCTGTGTTACAGTATTCAGCCCTTCCAGATTTATATTGCCATTACGAATATCACTGGTTCTCAACATTTTATACTCAGTTGGACTGTCACTAAGAGGTGCCGTTTTGTTAACACAATCAATTATATCTAAGCAAATCTCATCTAAATAATATTCTTTCCACTCTGTCATAATTAAGTATTCGCCCCACCTCTACAATTCTCTAAAGCGACATTTTAGCACGTTTTTAGCACGTTTTTAGCACGCAAACGTGCTAAAAACATGTCACTTTCCCTTACAACAGTATTTTCCAATATCCGCTACGTCTACTTCCTACGCGCTCTATAATTCCTTTATCCTGCAATTTTCCCATTTGAATTTGAACTGCTCGCTTCGTAACTCCCAATTCATCAGCAATTCTCTGCTGCGACATACTAGGGTCCTCTTTTAGAAGCGCAACTATTCTATTGCCAATCTCATCATATGCCCCCCCTGCCAAACCGCCAACTACCTGGCGCTTTGGCGGTTTGTCTATCGCAATAGATGTCGCTTTATCCTCTATCCTTGCCTCTTCCAGTGCCTTGAAAAACACCCGTATCCCGTTGCCCAGCACCTCATACCGGGGTAGCTCCGCCCCTGCTTCCTTGCAGGCGTTGCAGATTTTCTCAATGCCCCGCCCCCAGTGCTCGATATAACCGGCCCTGTAAAACACTCCGGCTATATCAGGATTGTACGGTATAGAATCATGCGGCTGCATGAACTTCTCCACCGTCCAGCCCTGCGGCAGTATACAACGGTTGCTGATAATCATCTGCTCGTCCTCTATGCGTATCTGGAGCAGTTCCTCATTGGGAACATCCAGTTCTTCCTGGCTCATGCGATGGCTGCGCAAGGCCTCCCGGCGAAAAATCTTGAAACTCTCCGCATCAAGGTCATCCACCGTAATGCCGTCCACCGTAACATCTTCCCAGCATCATTCCGGCCAATATACATAGTCCCGCCTTGGGCATTGGCAAAACCGCACAGCCACTTCAGGTACTCATCCCGCCAGGACTCTTTATACTCTATATTCTGGCTCTCGGCCATCTATGACACCTCCCGCAGCCAGCTCTCACACCCCCAGCTCGCTGAGATTAGCCGTTATTTTCTCCATCAAAGCATTTGCTTCTGCGTTTAATTTCGCCAATTCCCCATGTATTTCCTTCATGCGCTCCCCGAAGTCCACGCCGTCGTCCTCTGCCGGGGCTACCCCCACATAGGCCCCTGGGGTCAGGCTGTAGCCTTTGGCCTTGATTTCTTCCTTCGTGGCAATCCTGCACAGACCGGGAATATCCTTGTAATCCCCCTCGCCGAATTTCTCATAGAGCCACTGGGCCTCTTTGGCAATATTGACCACCTCGGCAATATCTGCCAGTTTGTCCGCCCATGCTTCCTTTTTCGCCTTCTTTTCAGCACGTCCTGCGGCTGCGATTTCCTCCTTAGCTTCAGCCTGCTGCTTCTTCTCGTAATCCTCCAGGAGCCCCACTGCCCCTGCAAAATCAGTGGCCTTGAAGCCCTCAAGACCAAAGTACAAAGTCCTTTTGACCAGAGTTTCCTGATAAAGGCACAGGAGCCGCTGATACTTCACCAAATCTCCACGATAAAGCCGAACAATAGCCTGCAGGTTCCTCAGCTGCCACTCCGACCACTCGTTGAGTGTACGGTCAACCACCGTGTAGTAATTCCTGGCATCAATAAAAAGTGTCTTGCCTTGAGTCTCTTCACCCTTCCCCCTGTCAAAGAACCACAGGGTACAGGGCAGGCTCAGTGTATAAAAGAAATTGTTGCCCACGCTGATCATCACATCCACAGCGCCGGTCTCCACCAGCTTTTCACGAATATCCTTGTCCTTGTTCTGGGAATCCGTGGCTGAAGAGGCCATGACAAAACCTGCCCGGCCATGGTCATTCAGATAAGCGTAAAAATAGGAAATCCAGAGGTAATTGGCGTTGCTGAATACCTTTTTCTTCTTGTTGATACCTGGGAGGCCAAAGGGCAAACGGCCCGCCGCCTGGGTGCTCTCCACATTCACCATGTCCACATTGAAGGGAGGATTGGCCATCACATAATCGCACTGTCCCGCCAGGTTGTGGGCATCGTGGGAGAAAGTGTTGGCCTCGTCCCCATACTTCACAATACCTGTCAGACCATGAACCGCCATATTCATCTTACAGAGCTTGGCGTTGTACTCCACCTTCTCCTGACCGTAAAAAGTCATAGCAGAATTGGCCTCAAGCCCATCGGCAGCTGCAAAATCACCGGTCTGCACAAACATACCGCCCGAGCCACAGGCAGGGTCAAGCAGTACGCCTCTTTTGGGTTCGATGACATTCACTATCATCTTTACCAAGGATTTCGGCGTGAAGAATACACCGTCATCGGAGGCGATATTCTTGGCGAACTTGTTCAGGAAGTATTCATAGATTCTCCCCATCACATCTCCGCCCACATCGTCAAGGGCGCCGTTGTTGAAATTGGTCAGAAGGTTTCTCAGCAGGGCAGATGGAAACTCATCGTAATTCTTCGGCAATATGCCCTGTAACTGCTCGCTCTGCTCCTCCACCAGCCTCATGGCATTGTTGATGACTTCCCCCAAAGAGGTCAGCGGCTCCCCCTCCCCATCTGTGATGCCTGCCGCTGCCACATCCTCAGGCAAGTTTACCAGATACTCATACTGTGCCTCACGGGGAAGATACAAAGCATTCTTTCCCGCAAAATCCCGCGGCTCCACAGGCAAAGGCACGCCACGCCGCATGGGACGGTCTTTAAGCACCACCTGCTCCACTGCCTTGAAGCGGCTGTAAGCATACCGCAGAAACAGAAGTCCCAACACCGGCATGCAGTATTGATTAGAAGTCAGCTTCGACTCCGCCCGAAGCAAATCCGCCGCTTCCCACAAATCCGCTTCCAATTTTCTAATGCTGTCCATGTAAATACAATCCTCCACGTTCATAAGCCTTTGCCTAATTTTATCACAATGCCATCCGAACATAAAGAAACAGCCCTCCACCTTGTAAGGCGAAGGGCAAGATCCTATATCATGCTAATTTATCCGCAGCGTCCCAGCCTACCTGCAGGGCGTGCATATTCTGCTCTACGGTGTGTTTGGGCACTCTGTGGGCTACGGACTCCTTGATGGTGTCGAAGGAGACAATGTCCGTGAGACGCACCAGGGCTCCCAAAGCCACAATGTTGGCAAAAAGGGGCTTTCCCACTTCCTCCACCGCCAGCTTGGTGATGGGGATGCGGACAGTCTTGGGGAAGTCAGGGGGATTGGGCACCAGCTGCTCGTCCAGCACCAGGAGTCCCCCGGGAACGATGTCCTCGTAATATTTGTCAGCGGCCTTCTGGGTCATGGCCAGCACCAGGTCCGGGTTAATGACATGGGGATGATAGATGGTCTCCGTGTCGATGATGACCTCGGACTTGGAGGCACCGCCTCTGGCCTCAGGGCCATAAGACTGGGACTGGGCTGCTTCCTTGCCCTCGGCTACCGCAGCTTCCGCCAGAATGATGGCGGCGGTGATGACACCCTGGCCGCCGGAGCCGGATAATCTA
>CAJOIN010000167.1 GCA_905234515.1 uncultured Selenomonas sp. | reverse complement strand
CACTATCTTCTTTTGGTTCCTCTCGTGCAAGTACACAGGATTCAGCTTCTTCTTGGCATATTGAAAAGGCGTATCCTTGGTCCTGTCCACCAGCAATCTCGTAAAGAACTGCTCCCAACTGAAGAATTCTTTGCTATCTATATAGTCCTCCGGCCTTACCAGTATCTCCCTCACCTCATGGGAAGCCAAAATCCCTGCCTCCAAAACTAGCCACTCAAAGGACTCCGGCAGGTAGATAATGATGTTTTCCTTATCCTTAGACCAGCTATGAAGCCTTGCCATCTCTGCGCCCAGGGCTGCCCCGTCTGCCACCACGCAAACCGAAACCTCTGCCCCCAGGGACTTCAATTTCTTGTAAAGATTCGACTTGCCCCCGGCGCTCAGGCAAGCAATGAATTTTTCCTTGCCCACAGCCTCAAAGAATTCATAGCCAGAGTTGGAATCCTCCACCAGCAGTTTATCCGGCTTCCGAAAATTATGCTCTAGCTTCGTATAAATCCTATACAATTCCTGATACACCTGCCGGGTGTTCTGATACTTCCCCGATGAATGCAAGCCATAAATCTCCTCCACACTGTAAGGCAGGTTGTAGAGATTCTCCCTGGTTATCAACACGAAATAATTGTCCGAGGCCTTCACCGCACTGGCAAATTCCTCCGTCCCCACAAAGGCGTTCCCCTCATCAATGAAGACGATAGTCTGGCTGTAGGTGCCCAGGATTGCTTGCCAGTTCCGTCCCTCCAACACAGCACAGGGCACGTCGCAAATGACATCCACGCCACTGTCCGGGCCTAAGTCCATGTTTTGCCGGAGCATATCTATGAGGGTGGTTTTGCCCGTGGCGCTATCCCCCAGGATAATTGTGATATTGCGCTTTACCTCGAATTCGTAATGGAGCCTGTTGTTTTGGACGATAACCTTATGCCTGCCCTTCATACGAAATCACCTGCAATTTCCGCAAATTCCCTGTCACTATGCACCATCTGCCCTGTGTTCAGTATCCTGGCCTCAAAGCTGCCCTCCCCAAAGTCCATGATATGCCGCAAGTTGATGGTGAGCTCCTTCCCCTCCGCAATCTTCAGTATCCACTTAGCGCAATTATCCCCGCAGGCAGAGGCGTTGAAGACCTTGCCGCTTGTATCAAAGGCCATGAGTATCAGAGTCTTTACGCCCCCGGAAAGCTCCTTTATGGAAATGGGGCCAAGTACAGGACTTTGTACCAGATGTGGGCCGACAATTTCCGATTTGTCCACATCTTTCACCATCTCTATCGTCAAGGGATTGGTCAGCCACTCGTCCTCATAACGGTTATCGAAATACACTGGCGGGTGGTAGACCGCCCCTTCCATTTCTCCCAAATATATGTTCAGCATAAGCACACCGCCTTTTCACTTCCGTTCCATATAGTATAATTCTATAGCTTTTATTGAAGTGTTTCAATAACGATCATCCCCACACGATTACTCCCACCAACAAAGCGCCCCCTGTGAAGATATCCAATCCTCACAGGGGGCGTCCTCATTTCTTAGAGTTTTATCAATCAGACGGCGCTGATTTATCCCAGCAGTTCCGCATGATCCAGGATTGCCTTGCCCGCCATGCAGGCTGGGCAGAAGCAGGTGTCGCCGCCGTTTGCCTTGACCTCCTGGGCCTGTTTCAGCATGGCTGCCGCCTGCTCGGGGCCGAAGAGTTCCTTGGCCTTGTCCGACGCAAAGAAGGGCATGACCTCATCAATGCTCTGCACATCCTCACGCAAACGGGCCAGTAACGTCTCAGCCGCCGCCTTCTCTCCTGTCGTGCCCACCGCCGCAAGATAAGCCTGTGCCGCCTCCCGCAGTCCGGCATAGCAGCTTGGCGCATCAATTACAGCCTGTACCTTGGTCAAAAGTTCTTCCTTCGTCATGTCAAACGCTCCTCTCTTCCAAAAACATATCCACGATAAAGTTTCTCCAGCCTTCGTGAAAATCCTTCCTGCCTGAAGCCGGAAGGGCGATGCCGATACCCGTGCCAAAGCTGGCATGGGCAATGGTGGGAGCAAATAGGCAAAAAACAGCAAATATACTAGATTGAAAAGGGAATTTTCCAGGCCTCTGCCAGTTTTTCCATCTTCCAGCGGGCGTTAGCAGGGCTGGTTGAGGGCAGCTGGTAAAAGTGGATATCGGGGCGGCTCAGCAGGGACTTATTGTATTTCTTGAAGCACTGATAAGATTTGCCGCCATTGAAGCAGATGGTATGGATATGGGGGTAAGCATCAAGCAGGGCGGTGAAGTCATTGCCCTGCTCGTTTTTTATGTCCGCGTCAAGGCTGCCTTTTCGCTCGCAGACGGCAATGGAATCCCACAGGCCAATATGGTGGCGCAGTAGCATGGCCAGGCGTTCCTGATAGTCAGCAGGCGGAGGTGATTGTTCCAAAATGCCAGCCATCAGCGGCCAAAAGCGATTCTGGGGATGGGCATAATACTGCCGGGCTCCCAGCGAGGCCACACTGGGCATGGAACCCAGAATGAGATGAGTGCAGTTTTCGTCAATACTGGGACGGAAGCCAATACAATGAAATTCTGATACAGACAAGGAAACACCTCCTGACAATTTCATTTTAATAGCTACGAAGCATACCTATCTCAGCTCGCTCTCTATCTCCTCGATAGTGGGCAAAGTCCCCTTGTATTCCTCGGGCAGCAATTTGGACAGCTCATACTCGGAAATCCCTATGGGCAGGCTCACCCCTGCGGTAGCGTATTTTGCCAGTACCTCATCCTTGGTCTTGCAGATAAGTAGTCCAATGGTCTGTCCATCGCCCTCTCCTCGCAAGATGCCGTCCACGGCGGCCACATAGGTGCTGACCTGGCCAATATCCCTTGGCTCGAACTCCGACACCTTCACCTCAATAACCACATAGGAGCGCAGCTTGATATGATAGAAAAGCAGGTCAATAAACTGCTCCGTCTTGCCAACGGTCAGGCGGTATTCCCTTCCCACAAAGGCAAAGCCCTTGCCCAGCTCCAGCAGGAATTTAGTGATGTTGTCCATCAGCGCATCCTTCAGTTCCTTCTCATGATAGTTTGCCGTCAGCGTCAGGAAGTCGAAATTATACGGGTCCTTGGTTATCTCCTGGGCCAGCTCGCTCTGCTCCGGGGGCAGGGTGGACGCAAAGTTTGTGACGGCTTTGCCCTGCCGCTCATATAGGTCAGTGTCGAGGAAATTCAGAAGCACCGCCCGTGACCAGCCATTTTCGATAGTCTGCTTGATATAGAAAACGGCTCTGTCTGTATTATGGGCACATTTATCTATAATGACCTTGTGATGTCCCCATGGAATGGACAATAACATTTCTTTGTCCAATTGTCCCCCAACTTGGGGGACAATTTCGTTGCCATCTAAAAGTCCCTCAACTTGGGGGACTTTTATTAAATCTGCATACAGCTTATAAAACTTGATGATGTAGAAAATATTGGTGCGGGAAAAGCCCTTCACATCTGGCAGTGTTGCTTGCAAATCCTGTGCTAATGCACTCACAAACCCGCTTCCCCACCGGCTCTCCGCCTTCATCTCCACTATGTCCCTGCCCAGTTCCCAGTAAAAGGCCAGCATTTCCCGGTTGACCTTCACCGCGGCCTTGATCTGGCTCTGCCGAAATTTCTTGCTCAGAGACTGAACCCACTGCTTGTAAGCCAAGTCTTTAGTCAATAATCCACTCATTTGCCTGCCGCCTCCCAATCGTTTTCTCTTCTTCCTCAAATATACTTCAATACCAAATCCATGGCAACAGGAAAAGCTTCTTAAAGCCTCCACTAACAACAAGCCCCCTGTGAAGATATCATCCTCACAGGGGGCGCTCTCGTTTCTTATGTTTTCACATATCAGGCGGCTTTGTCTGCCTTATTGTCGGCGGGCAGCTTGTCATAGGCATCTATAGCCTGCTGGAAGCGCTGCTGCACGTCTTTGAAGAGGTACAGGCCGTCAGCGTTGGCTTTCAGACCCTTGAGCTTCAGCTGGAACACCTCAGGGGGCGTGTCCATGGTCAGGGCCGTGCGGTCGCGGCGCTGGTCGGTGGTCTGGTACACCAGGCTGAAGGCGGCGTATTCCTTGCCGTCCTTGCCGGCGAATTTCTCAATGACCAGCTTGGAGCCGATGGGGGTCTTCTTCTCGATGCTGTTTGGCAGCTCGTATTCCTCTACGTCAAGGGCAGCCAGCACGCTGGCGATATTGGAGTCATGACCGCAGAGGAAGGTGAACTTGCGGCCCTCGGTCTTCAGCTCCTTGTTCATTTCCTCAAGGAGTGGATGAGCCACATTGACGGCTACGCTGGGGGCAGTGAAGAGCACATCGCCGTAGACGTCCTTGACCTTGGCTATCTGCTCCCATTCCTGCTGGGTGAGCTTGTGGCCGAAGCCTGCCTTGGTCTTGTCCTGCTCCTCATAGTACTGGAGGATGAAAGCGTCGCTGGCAGAGTTGGCCAGCTTCAGGGAACCCTTCATGGCAGGTTCCTTGTTCACCTCCAGCAGGATCTGCAGGTCGTCATTCCTGAACTTGGTGAAGCCGTCCTTCTTGGCCATGGGGGAATCCTTCAGGTCAAGGGTCTTCTCCAGCACCCTGTATTCCTTTTCCATCTTGTCGTTGATGCCCTGCAGGCCCTTCTGCCCGCCCATGGCGCTGATTTCCTCCATGGCCTGCTGGCGGAAAGCATCGCTGACGAAAGTAAGCTGGGGATTGAACACCGGATCCATCTTGCTGGGAGCGTACTTGTGCTCAATGGTCACATTGGCCACGGGCAGCATGCCGCTGGAGAAATACTGGGCAGTGGCGATGGTGCGCTGCATGGAGTTAGCGTAGAAGCGCATCTCACCCTCCTGGGGCAGATAGTTCTCCGTCATCAGGCCGTCACGCACCAGCCACTGGCGGAAATACTGGCCCATCATGGTCTCCAGCTGACCGCCCCGCAGGGAAAGCTCGCTGGGCCCCGAGGTCCACTTGAACCACTCATGAGGCGTGAGGTTGCCCAGGGCAGAGCCATTGCCTGACAAGGGGGAGCGGATATTGTGGCGGCTCAGCACCACCATTTCTTCCAGATTGTACTTATCCTGAAAATCCGCAGGCCGCTCCGCCTGCACAGCACCAGAAAGAGTCACCAGGGAAAGGCAGACAGCCGCTGCCACTTTCTTGAAATTCATGACCACGCCTCCTAAGAAATTCTCTCTTGTTTTTCTCTACGGTGCTAATTATAACGCCTGCAAACTGGAAGAAACAATCCGCAATACTGCAAAAATGTCCGTAAAAATGAAGTTATGCACCAATGCACTTTGACGTTTCAGCCATCTCCCCCTGTACTGCCGCGTCAGCCTCATCCTTCTCCGTCATCACATACAGGCACAGGCACACCAGCCACAACAGCAACTGGCCCAACACATTGGTGAGCAGAGATAGGAAAAGAACTACAGCACCAAAAGCCTTGCCGTGTTCCACTACCCGGGCCCGCTTGATGATGATGCTCACCATCAGGGACAAACAGATGATGTAAAGAGGGCACAGCAGCCAATAAATGCCGTACATCACAGGCTCGAAGGTCCCATCTTCCTGCAGTATTTCTATAAAGCCCCCGCAGAACATGATGCCTGTCAGCATGGCCAGTATCAGGGCCAGCTCCTTCCACCACCAGCCAAGGAAATCCTTCTTTGCCAATGCCTTGCCAAACCACAGCCAGCCTATCTCCTTCTTCTGCCCTATCCACAGGAGCATCGCAGTAAAAATCCAGCTGCCGGCATTGAG
>CAJOIN010000166.1 GCA_905234515.1 uncultured Selenomonas sp. | reverse complement strand
GAGCTGCCACCCAAGGAGGACAGCACCATACACCACCCCTTCGGCCCCCAGGAGCTCGACTACCTTTGGAAGCACACTGACGATGCCGGGGGCCGCTTTGCACTCATTTTTTGCTATACCGGTCTGAGGCCCACTGAGCTCCTGAAAATAAAGACCGAGAATGTCCACTTAGGTGACCGGTATATGATGGGTGGCATGAAAACCGCAGCGGGCAAAAACCGGGCCGTGCCCATAGCGGAAAAGATTTATCCATTCATTGCGGCCATGTATGATGAAGCCCAGGAGTACCTTGTCATGGACGACTGGGATAACAGGCCCATGCTGACCTATGACCGACTCCGCTCCCACGTCTGGGAGAAGTCCAAGGCCCTCAAGGCTTTGCCTTGCCAGCACCTGCCCCATGATGGCCGCCACACCTGCGCCAGTCTCCTGGATGACGCCGGGATTAATCTCAAGGTAATCCAGCTGATCCTGGGGCACCGCTCCGCCAACATCACTCACAGGGTCTATACCCATAAGACCATAGAGCAATTAGTAGAAGCCATCAATCAGATTTGATGGCTTTTTTCCCTATGAAATTTGTCTCTTGTATGTCTCTTGCTTGTCTCTTGTAACCGCAAAACTACCCCACTGTATTGATACACAAAAAGGCTCCAGATAATTGAAAAAGCCCACCAGCCAAGGGCTGATGGGCTTTTGTCTCTTGTGGTAATTCCCCGAGGTATTAACGCTTCGAGAACTGGGAAGCCTTGCGGGCTTTCTTGAGGCCGTACTTGCTACGCTCCTTCTCCCTGGGGTCGCGGGTGACAAAACCAGCCTTCTTCAGGGCCGGACGGAGCTCAGCATCCATCTCCATGAGTGCACGGGTGATACCGTGACGGATAGCGCCTGCCTGACCAGACACACCGCCGCCAGCAACGTTGGCGATGACGTCATACTTATCAACAGTCTCAGTAAGGTTCAGAGGCTGACGAACGATGAGTTCGAGAGTCTTGAGACCGAAATATTCCTCCATGCTACGACCGTTAATCGTAACCTTGCCCTCGCCTGGAACCAGACGAACACGGGCAACAGAGGATTTCCTGCGGCCGGTGCCGTAGTAGCTTACTTGTGCCATGTAATATGTTCCTCCCTTTCCAGATTAGCGAATGTTAAGCTCGAGCTTCTCGGGCTTCTGAGCTGCATGCGGATGCTCGCTGCCAGCGTAAACGCTGAGCTTGCGGTACATCTGAGCGCCGAGACGGTTCTTCGGCAGCATGCCCTTGATAGCGTGCTCCAGAACGCGCTCTGGGAAGCGCTCCAGCATGTGGCCAGCCTGGGTGAATGTCGTGCCACCCTGATAGCCGGAATGACGGAAATAAGTCTTATTAGTGAGCTTCTTTCCAGTGAACTTTACTTTCTCTGCATTGATGACGATGACATAATCACCAGTATCAACGTGCGGAGTAAAAGTCGGTTTATTTTTACCGCGAAGAACTTTAGCGACTTCGGAAGCGAGGCGACCTACAGTCTGGCCTTCAGCGTCTACAACATACCATTTACGCTCGATATTGGATGCGTTTGCCATAAACGTTGTCTTCATGCGATTTCCCCCCTATTGGTCTCAAATATTATTTCGATTGCGCTGCCTGAACACTGGCCTCCGGGGCTAATGGAAACCCTTGCCTTGACATCACATAGAACTATTCTACAGAAAAGGGCTAGGCTAGTCAAGAGTTTTTTCATTATCCCTGGAATTTTTTATCCACCGTTTATCCGCGTGCTATAGCCTGCAGTTCTTCTTCATTGAATTGGTACTTTTCTCCGCAGAAATGGCACACCACCTCAGCCTGACCATCCTTAATAAGGCTGTCAAGGTCCTTACCGTCAAGGCTGGCCAGCACACCGCTGATGCGCTCCTTAGAGCAATGGCACCTAAAGGCTAGGTCTGTGGTAGAGAGATAGTTGACCTCAAAGCCCTCCAACAATTCCTCGATAATGCCCTTGGCATCCAGTCCGCGCTCCACCATCTTGGATACGGAGTTCACCTTCTTCAGGTTCGCCTCCAGGCGGTCGATAACCTCATCTGAAGCTCCAGGCAAAGGCTGAATGATGAAACCGCCAGCCCCGATGCACTTGAAATTCTTGTCCACCAGCACCCCCAGGCCCACTGAGGAGGGGGTCTGCTCCGATACATAGAGGTACTTCATAAGGTCGTCAGCAATCTCCCCGTCCGTCAGCTCGCAACTACCAGAGACAGGCTCTTTCAGTCCTGTAAAGCGGGTGACGGTCACCAGCCCATTGGTGCCTACACCGCCCCCCACATCAATCTTGCCCAAGCTGTTCAGAGGCAGGTTCACATGGGGCTCACCCACATAGCCACGCACGAACCCCTCGGGAGTAGCATCGGCAGTGACGGTCCCCAGCGGACCGCCCCCGCTGAACTTGATAGTCAAAGCCTCCTCATTCTTGAGGTTGGCCGCCATCAGCAGGGCCCCGGTCATGGTACGGCCCAAAGCCGCTGCCGCCACAGGATAGCAGTCATGACGGGTAATAGCCTCATTGACCAAATCCGTAGTCACTGCGGCATAGACACGCACATCCTCGGCGGTAGCTTTCAATAAATGGTCTTTCATTCTTTCCTCCATAAAGCAACTGGACACATGACTGGCCCTTTCGCCCGCCATGCGCCCAGATTCTTGCAATTTCAGGAACTAAAACTTCAGCTCCTGCAAAACTTCATCCGTATCAAGATCGTAGATGCGGATTCCCTCATCATCCATAACCGCCGCCGTCTGTCGTCCATCTTCCCGCTTGGAAAGGGCCGCCGAGCCAGGGTTCAGAAAGATGGTATCGTCGCGCTTTTCCAGCACCGTGATGTGCACATGGCCACTGATGAAGACATCAGCCTTCAGGTGAGCCGCCATCTTGTCCTTTTCCTCATTGGACATAACGCTGTCCCCATGAGTAACAATAATGCGTCTGCCCTCATAAACAACATAAGCATAAGGAGCCTGCACCGGCAACTCCAGGCAGCTGGCATCCACCGAGGAATCGCAGTTGCCCTTGGCGATAATCACCGGCACCGGGCACTCATTGATGCGCTGTACCAGCCCGGCAGGATTGTAGTCTTCCTTCATGGGGTTGCGGGGACCATGGTAAAGCACATCTCCGGCATGTAGAATCATGTCCGCATCATGGAAATGCTTGTCAAAGGCCTTGGCCCAGGCCTGCTCATGGCCGTGGGTATCGCTGATAATGCCTATCTTCACGAAAATCCCTCCTAATTGCAAGCCTTAGCCGATCTTCTTCAAGAGGTTGGCCATCTCCATGGCAGCCATGGCGCTGTCGGAGCCCTTGTTGCCGGCCTTGGTGCCGGCCCGCTCGATGGCCTGCTCGATATTCTCCGTAGTTACCACGCCAAAGATGGTGGGAACACCAGTGGACATGCCAACCTGAGCAGTACCCTTGGAAACCTCGTTGCAGACATAGTCATAATGAGTCGTAGAACCACGGATAACAGCACCCAAGCAGATGACGGCGTCATACTTGCCGCTCTCGGCCATTTTCTTGGCCACCACGGGAATCTCAAAAGCTCCCGGCACCCAGGCCACATCTATATCCTCATCCGCAGTCTCATGGCGGTGAAGAGTATCCAGTGCGCCTCCCAGCAGCTTAGAAGTAATGAACTCGTTGAAACGAGCCACCACAATACCGAATTTCAACCCCTTGCCAGTGATATAACCTTCCAGTACATTTGCCATTTCCTTTTCCTCCTAAATATATATGAATTTCGAAACTCAATTATCCTTACCCTGCAGGGTTTCCTCTGAAAGCTTATGGCCCATCTTGACCTTCTTTACCGTGAGATAGCGCTTGTCGAACTTGTTGGCCTGCACCTGCAGGGGCACGCGCTCCACGATTTCCAAGCCGTAACCTTCAAGGCCGGCCCTTTTAGCGGGATTGTTGGTCATCAGACGGATGCTGGTAAGGCCCAAGTCAGAAAGAATCTGGGCACCAATGCCGTAATCGCGAAGATCTGGGGCAAAGCCCAGCTCCACATTGGCCTCCACCGTGTCAGCCCCTTTATCCTGAAGTGCATAGGCCCGCATCTTATTGGCCAGGCCAATGCCACGACCTTCCTGGCGCATGTAGAGTACCACCCCTTCGCCCTCGGCCTCGATTTTTTTCAATGCCAGAGCCAGCTGGTCGCCACAGTCGCAACGCAGGGATCCCAGGGCATCACCGGTGAG
>CAJOIN010000165.1 GCA_905234515.1 uncultured Selenomonas sp. | reverse complement strand
GTCCCGCTTCCTGGTACAGGCAGGACACAGCCTTACGGAAATCCTCCGCCACATCCCCAGAAAACAGGTCACGGTTTATCCTGGCCAGCTTGGCTGCCCTGATAAGATTTTGCAGGGTGCCTGGTTCCCACCTGACCTGCAGCCCTATATCCTCCAGCACATGCCTGATGACTTCCTTGCAATCCTCCTCATCGAAGATGATAAAGTCTGCAAACAAATCCGTCTTTCGCTTGGCTTCTGCCTTGATAACATCATAGCAAAAGCCGTGGAAGGTCCGTATGACGATATCACGTGCCCGGCTCCCCACCACCTGGTCTATCCTCTCCCGCATCTCCTTGCATGCCTTATTAGTAAAGGTTAGGCAGAGTATTTCCCCAGGGGCAGCCAGGGACTCCTCCACAATCCTTGCGATACGGGCAGCCAAGGTGTTGGTCTTGCCCGTACCGGCAGGGGCGGTAAGCAAAATATTTTTCTCTAAGGTTTCAACTACTGCCCTTTGTTCATCATTTAGCTCCATGAAAAACTACCTTCCCACCTTGGCAGCTCCTCAGCCCTGCTGCTCAAAACAGTTGCTTCGACAAAAACACATTCTTTCACTGGCATTTATATTCTAACTCCACGACCTCATATCCTCTTTCACATCTTGCCAATCTACAAAAACGCCAAAACGCCTGCCCCACGAAAAAAGCCGCAGCTCCCTATAAGCCAGGAACTGCGGCTTCTTCTTATTTCTCGTCTATGAGCTCAACCAATTCGTCATAATCCTTTTTAAGCTGACAGTATTCATCCGCCAACTGCAAGGCAGTGAGAATGGCAATCTTGGTGCCGTCAAAGCTGCGTACTGTATGCGCTACCTTTTTCATCTGCTGGTCCACCAGTCTGCCCAGGTTCTGCATATACTCCGGGTCGTCTGTCTTCATGGGAAAGCTGTCACCGAAGATTTCCAGCACCACACGCTGGGGAGCTTTTTTTTCATTTTCATTTGCCATATCCGTCACCTCACTTACGCGCGAAGCTCGGCCTTGAACTCACGCTCAACAGCCTGCAGGATATTTTTGAAGGCTGCATCTGCCTCTTCATCAGTCAGGGTCTTGTCTTTAGACTGGAACATAAGGTTGAAGGCCATGCTCTTCTTGCCCTCTGCCACCTGTTTGCCGGTGTAGACGTCAAAGAGGGTCACACTCTGGAAGTGCTTGCCGCCGTTCTTGGCGATGACCTTCTCGATATCGGCAGCCTGCACCTCATCATCCACCAGCATGGCCAGGTCACGGCTGATGGCAGGATACTTGGGCAGGGACTCGTACTTGAAGGACTTGGCTGTGTACTTCATGAGAGTCTCCACGTCCATCTCGAAGAGGTAAACGGGCTGCTTCACGCCGTAGTTCTCAGCTGCCTGGGGATGAAGCTCGCCCACGGTGGCAATGACTTCGCGGCCCTTCTTGAAGACTGCCGTCTTGCCCGGGTGCATGGCATAGTGCTCCCCAGCTTCCACCGTATACTTGCTGATGGAAAGAGCGGAGAGCAGTTGCTCCACGATGCCCTTCATATCGTAGAAGTCCACCATGTCGCCGGGCTGGTTCCAAGAAGCCTCGTAGCGGCGACCGGAAATCAGGCCCACCAGCTTCACTACCTCGTTAGGCAGCTCCGTCACAGGCAGGGCCTTGGGGGCAAACACCGGCGCCACATCAAAGAGGCGCAGGTCCAGGTTCTTGCGGGAGAAGTTGCGCACGGCATTCTCCATGATGCTGGTGAGCAGAGTGGTGCGCACCAGCGGATATTCATCCGTCAGAGGATTCATGATGGGCACAGCCTGGCGCAGCTCGCTGTCCTCAGGCACGCAGAGCTTGTCCAGGGCCTCAGGGCTGGTGAAGCTGAAGGACAGTTCCTCGGTCATGCCCAGGGACACCAACACGCGCTTGATGCTGTCGATGAAGGTCTGGCGTGCGCTCTGGGTTCCCTGCATCATATCACCACGGGGGGCAGTGCTCTCAATGCTGTCAAAGCCCACAATGCGGGCCACTTCCTCGGAAAGGTCTTCCATGAGACTCACATCATTGCGCCAGGTGGGCACCAGTGCCTCGAAGCCCTCCCCCTTGGCCCTGACCTCAAAGCCCAGGCTCTCGAGGATTTCCGTCATCTTCTCAGCAGGCAGGTCGGTGCCCAGGCGCTTGTTGATGGCATCGCATGTGTACTCCACAGTCACCTGCTCCTTGGGCTGGGGATAGACATCCACAATGCCCTTGGTGACGGTGCAGGCACCCATCTCCTGCAGCAGCTGGCAGGCACGGTCCAGGGCACGGCAGGTCTTGGTCACATCAACACCGCGCTCGAAGCGGCCAGAAGCCTCGGAGTGCAGACCGCAGGCACGGGAGGTGCGGCGGATGCTGGGACCGTTGAAGGAAGCTGCCTCGAAGATGACCGTGGTGGTCTTCTCCGTGACCTCGCTCTCCAGGCCGCCCATGATGCCAGCCAGTCCTGCGGGATGCTCTGCATCGGCAATGACCAGTTCCTCACCCTTGGCGGTACGCTCGGAATCATCCAGGGTGTGGAGGTTCTCCCCGGCCACAGCACGGCGGGCAGTGAGGCTGTGCCCCTTCACCTCATCGTAGTCATAGGCATGCATGGGCTGGCCAAGCTCCACCATGACGAAGTTGGTGACGTCCACTACGTTGTTGATGGCACGGATGCCAGCACCCTCCAGACGGGCCTGCATCCAGGCCGGAGACGGCCCGATTTTCACGTTCTTCACTACGCGGGCGGAGAAACGGTCGCAGAGGTCATGGGCTTCGATGCCGATTTTCACCATCTCGGCAGCGCTGGCCTCATCATCTTCGTTGACCTTAATCTCAGGATACTTGGCGGGGAGCCCCGTCAGCACGGAGGCCTCACGCACCAGGCCCCAGACGCTGAAGCAGTCGCCGCGGTTAGCGGTGAGCTCGAACTCCAGCACCACATCATCCATGCCCAATACATCTGCCACAGGAACCCCTACAGGAGTATCAGCAGGCAGGATGTAGATGCCGTTCAGCTGCTCCTCAGGCAGTCCCTCTATGTCCAGCTTCAGCTCCCCGGCAGAGCACATCATGCCGTTGGAGGGCACGCCGCGCAGTTTGCCCTTGGAAATCTTCTGGCCGGTAGGCAGCAACGCTCCTACCATGGCAGCAGGCACAATATGCCCTTCCTTCACGTTCTGGGCGCCGGTGACAATCTGTACCCTTTCTTCCTTGCCCACATCCAAGGTGCAGACCCAGAGGTGGTCGGAGTCCGGATGGGGCACGATTTTCTCCACCCGGGCCGTCACTACTTTCTCCAGGCCCTCATCGGCCCTGATGACATTCTCCACGGGCACGCCGGCCATGGTGTATTTGTCCGCCAGTTCCTCGGCGGTGACTTTATCTTTCAGGTCAATGTAGTCCTGAAGCCATTTCATGGATACCTGCATTTATCTAAACCTCCCAATCAGAACTGGCGCAGGAAGCGCATATCGTTGTCGTAGAACAGGCGCAGGTCATCCACGCCGTAAGAGAGCATGGCAATGCGCTCCACGCCCATGCCGAAGGCAAAGCCGCTGACCTTCTTGGGGTCATAGCCGCTCATGGCCAGCACATTGGGATGCACCATGCCTGCCCCCAGGATTTCCAGCCAGCCCGTGCCCTTGCATACCCGGCAACCCTGGCCATGACACATGACGCAGGAGATATCCACCTCCGCAGAAGGCTCCGTGAAAGGGAAGAAACTGGGACGGAAGCGCACACCCACCTTCTCGCCGAAAATCTGGCGCAGGAAGGTCTCAAGGGTGCCCTTCAAGTCTGCCAGGCTGATGCCCTCGTCGATGACCAGGCCCTCTACCTGAGTGAACATGGGAGAATGGGTAGCATCGTACTCATCACGGCGATAAACACGGCCGGGAGCAATCATGCGGATAGGCTTGTTGGCCTCCCCAGCCTGGCTGTAGCGCTGCATGGTACGGGCCTGCACCGGAGAAGTCTGGGAGCGCATGAGGATTTCCTCAGTGATATAGAAGGAATCCTGCATATCACGGGCAGGATGGTCCTTGGGCAGGTTCAGGGCCTCGAAGTTGAAGTAGTCACGCTCAATCTCCGGTCCCTCTTCCACGGAAAAGCCCATGTGGACGAAGATGTCCTTGATGCGCTCAAGGGTCAGGGTCAGGGGATGCAGATGACCCAAAGGCTGGGTGCGGCCCGGCAGGGTCACATCAATCTTCTCGCTGGCGAGGCGGTTCT
>CAJOIN010000164.1:4370-7197 GCA_905234515.1 uncultured Selenomonas sp. | reverse complement strand
ACTTGTGAGGGACTTGAGCCCTCGCTAGTAAGACGCCACGGGGATGTGGCGAGGTGGCAGTGTTCCTTGCTTGGAGGCATTGCCGGTTTTTTAGGAGGAATCTCTATGGTAGGCAAAGTGAAATGGTTCAGTGCAGAAAAAGGCTACGGCTTCATCGCTCGTGAGGATGGCGACGACGTGTTCGTGCATTTCTCCGCTATTCAGGATGAAGGCTTCAAGACTCTCGTTGAAGGCCAGGATGTGGAGTTCGAGATCGTGGAAGGTGCTCGTGGTCCCCAGGCTGCCAACGTGGTCAAGACCGCTTAATAGAAGCGTAGCGTCAAAATAGCATGACCGACTAATAGCCCCCGGTTCCATTAAGGGACTGGGGGCTATTTTCATCCCTGGTGTTTGACCCTACGCTAACGGGCACTAAAGCTCCCACCTTTTAGGTGGGAGATAAGTGCCCATAAGCTCAGGATTAATTCGACTAAATTCGGTAGGAGCCTTAAGCTCCTACCGAATAAGTCTCATTTAACAGGTTTACATGTCGGAAGCCGGAAGGCTTTTCATGATTTTTGATTTTCAAAAAGGTTTTTTCCGGGGCGTGTCGAATAGCTAGAAGTATAAACAAGAAAGGGGATGTGGCGTATGGCAACATTCACTGTAAGAGGCAAGAACATCGAGATCACTCCTTCCCTGCGTGAATACGTGGAGAAAAGAGTGGGCAAAGTCACGAAGTACTTCGAGAACGTCGGTGAGATTACTGTCTTGCTGGCCGTCTCCAAGGGCCGTCATATCGTAGAGGTGACCGTGCCAGTGCAGGGCGGTATTCTCCTGCGCGGTGAGGAAGCCACCATGGATATGTACACCTCTATTGACTTGGTAGTTGAGAAGCTGGAACGCCAGATCCATAAGCAGAAGACGAAACTGGCACGTCGTTTCCGGGCCGGCGGCCTGAAGGCCGAGGCCTTCAAGGAAGCCACTATCACCGCTCCCCGTGATGAGGGTGAGGAGTACGCCGTGGTGAAGAAGAAGAAATTCGTGGTGAAACCCATGGATGTACAGGAAGCCATCATGCAGATGAATCTGCTGAACCACAACTTCTTCGTCTATCGCGACTCCGAAACCGAGGATGTCAATGTGGTCTATCGCCGTGACGACGGGGATTACGGCCTGATTGAATCCGGCGAATGATTGAAAATTGCCCATCAGAGGCTCCCTTCCTTAAAGAGGGGGCCTTTTTTTTTGACTTATATAAGCCAGTCTGCTAATATTGTAAGGTAGTCTATCTATGGATAAAGGAGTGATTTGTTTGCTGGGATTCTTGAAGAGATTCTTAGGTGACAATAATGATAAAGAAATCGCCCGCTATCGCCAGGTAGTGGAGAAAATCAATGCCCTTGAGCCGGAGATGCAGAACCTTACTGATGACAAGCTCACTGGCTGCACGGCTAAGTTCAGGGAGCGGTTGGCCAACGGTGAGACCTTGGACGATATCCTGCCCGAGGCCTTTGCGGTGACCCGCGAGGCTTCCCGCCGCGTCCTGGGCATGCGCCACTTTGATGTGCAGCTCATCGGCGGCATGTGCCTCCACGAGGGCCGCATTGCCGAAATGCGCACCGGTGAAGGTAAGACTCTGGTGGCAACCCTGCCTGTGTATCTGAATGCCCTTACTGGCAAGGGTGTGCACATGATTACGGTGAACGATTACCTGGCCAAGCGCGACAGCGAGTGGATGGGCCATCTTTATAAATTCCTGGGCCTCACCGTAGGCCTTATTGCCCATGATATGGATTTCCCCGAGAGAAAGTACGCCTATAGCTGCGACGTGACTTTCGGTACCAATAACGAGTTCGGCTTCGACTACCTCCGCGACAACATGGTTATCCAGGAGGACCAGATGGTGCAGCGGGAGCTGAATTTTGCCATCGTGGATGAGGTGGACTCCATTCTGGTGGATGAGGCCCGTACGCCGCTGATTATTTCCGGCCCCGGCCAGAAATCCACGGATATGTACTCCGTCATGGCCAAAGCTGTGGCCGGCCTGAAAGAGGGCACGGACTACACCGTGGATGAAAAGCAGAAGACTGTGGCTCCTGCTGACAGCACCATTCCCAAAATCGAGCAGATGCTGGGCATTTCCAATCTCTATGCCCCGGAAAACATCGAGCTTTCCCACTGCTTCACCGCAGCCCTTAGGGCCAAGGCCATCATGAAGCGTGACCGTGACTATGTGGTGCGGGGTGACGAAATCATCATCGTGGACGAGTTCACGGGCCGTCTGATGGAGGGCCGCCGCTACTCCGACGGTCTCCATCAGGCCATTGAGGCCAAGGAGGGTGTGAAGATCCAGCGTGAGTCCCAGACTCTGGCTACCATCACTTTCCAGAACTACTTCCGCATGTATGACAAGCTGGGCGGCATGACCGGTACCGCCAAGACTGAGGAAGACGAGTTCCTGAAGATTTACAACCTGCCGGTCATCGTGGTGCCCACCAACAAGCCGGTGCAGCGCATCGACCATCCTGACCTTATCTACAAGACCAAGCGGGCCAAGTACAAGGCCGTGGGCCAGAAGGTGGCAGAGATTCATGCCAAGGGGCAGCCGGTGCTGATTGGTACCACCTCCATCACCCAGTCTGAGGAAATGAGTGCAGTGCTGAAGAAGTACGGCATTCCCCACAATGTGCTGAACGCCAAGTTCCACGAGAAGGAAGCAGAAATCGTGGCCGATGCCGGTCAGAAGGGTGCCGTCACCATCGCTACCAACATGGCAGGCCGTGGTACGGATATCAAGCTGGGCGAGGGTGTGGCTGAGCTGGGCGGCCTCTTCATCGTAGGTACC
>CAJOIN010000164.1:0-4249 GCA_905234515.1 uncultured Selenomonas sp. | reverse complement strand
ATCTCCGGCATGATGGACAAGCTGGGCATGGAAGAGGACGAGCCCATTGAGCACCGCCTCATCACCAACTCCATCGAGCACGCCCAGAAGAAGGTGGAGGCCCGTAACTTCGATATCCGTAAGCACGTCCTGGAATATGATGATGTCATGAACCAGCAGCGTGAGGTCATGTACGGCGAGCGCCGGAAGATCCTCAAGGGCGAGAACCTCCGTGAGAACATCATGGGCATGGTGAAGCACATCATCAAGGAAGAAATGAACCAGTATGCCAATGAGAAGCTCTATCCTGAGGAATGGACCCTGGACGGCCTCATCGAGGATGCCGAGAAAATCTACGCTCCTGCCGGACGGCTGAAGAAGGAAGAACTCGTGGAGCTCAGCCGTGACGAGCTGAAGGAAACTTTGGAAGGCTTGGCAGAGGAAAGCTACAACCAGCGCGAGCTGCTCTTCGGTGAGGAGAACATGCGTGAGCTGGAGAAGGTGGTCATGCTCCGGGTAGTGGACAAGAAGTGGATGGAACACCTTGACCACATGGATATGCTCCGCGAGGGCATCAACCTGCGGGCTTACGGTCAGCGCAATCCTCTGGTGGAATACAAGATTGAGGCCCTGGATATGTTCGAGGAGATGGAAGGGGCCATCATGGATGAGATTGCTTCCCTGATGTTCCATGTGAGCATTGTGGCTCCTCAGGTCCAGGAGGCAGACGAGGAGGCTCAGGCAAGAGCTGCCGAGGCCCAGAAGGCTCAGATGCAGCGCACCATTGCCGAGCAGCGTTCCCAGCTCAAGGACAATCTCCAGAATGCCCAGGCTGCCCATGGCGACGATGTGAGTGCCGCCGAGGTGAAGAAGAAGCCTGTGACTAATGATGGGGCGAAAGTTGGGCGCAATGATCCCTGCCCTTGCGGCAGCGGCAAGAAATACAAGAACTGCTGCGGGAAGAACGCGTGATTGGGTCTTCGGTGGCGTGAGGGCATGTGCCCCACGCTCCGCACGGTATTTTGCTACTTGATTTTTTTGTCTTTCAATAAATCCTTAAAAAGCAGTTAAACGCACTGTGTTTGAACGAAACTGCTTTTTAGAGGATTTTGGCTGACAAAAAAATACAAGCTTAACGCAAAACACCTTAACGCTTCGCTTAGGGGCACACGCCCCCACGCAGGTGAATTTTTCACTCTTTGTAAGTGTGCCGGTAGGCGTTTAAATCCTTGAAGCCATAGGCTTCATTGCTATTCAATATAGAAAGGTTATAAACAATGCTTGAAGATTTGAAACCCCAGCTTGGTGAGCTGAAGGAGAAACTTGCCCATATGGGTGAGGCTTTGGAAATTCCTGTGAAGGAAGAGAAAATCGCCGAGCTGGAATATAAGATGGGGGAGCCCACTTTTTGGGATGATGCGGAAGCTGCCCAGAAAATCAACCAGGAGCTGGCTGATTTGAAGTCCGGCGTGGACAAGTACAAGGAATTGAAGTCCAAGCTGGAGGATGCTGAGACCCTGCTGGAAATGGGCCTGGAGGAAGATGACCCCTCCATGGAAGAGGATGTAAAGACTGAGCTGGATGAGGCGGCTGAGGGGCTGGAGGCCCTGCAGCTGGAAATCCTGCTGTCCGGCCCCTATGATGCCAACAACGCCATCCTGACCCTTCATGCCGGTGCCGGCGGAACTGAGGCCCAGGACTGGACTCAGATGCTCCTGCGCATGTATGGCCGCTGGGCTGAGCGTCATGGCTTCACGGTGGAGACGGCAGATTTGCTGCCTGGCGATGAGGCTGGCGTGAAGAACGTGACCCTCTTTATCAAGGGACACAATGCCTATGGCTTCCTGAAGTCCGAGAAGGGCGTCCACCGTTTGGTGCGCATTTCTCCCTTTGATGCCAATGCCCGCCGCCACACTTCTTTCTCCGCCTGCGATATCATGCCGGAGATTGACGATGCGGTGGAAGTGGATATCAACATGGCTGATGTTCGCGTTGATACCTACCGGGCCAGCGGCGCCGGCGGTCAGCACATCAACAAGACCTCGTCCGCAGTGCGCATGACCCATGAGCCCACGGGCATTGTGGTGCAGTGCCAGAATGAGCGTTCCCAGCTCCAGAACCGCGAGCAGTGCCTCAAGATGCTCCGCGCCAAGCTCTTTGAGCTGGAGATGGAGAAGAAGGAAGCTGAGCTGGCCAAGCTGGAAGGCGACCAGCAGAAGATTGAGTGGGGCAGCCAGATTCGCTCCTATGTGTTCCAGCCCTATACCATGGTGAAGGATCATCGCACCAATGCCGAGACCGGCAATGTGCAGGCGGTGATGGATGGGGAGATTGACCCCTTTATTAGAGCGTTCTTGGCGGCAAAAGCAAATCACGAGATATAAGGTTTCGGCTTACTTTTTCTTTGGTGCAAAGAAAAAGTAACAAAAAGAAAACAGCAGGTCGGCGCCACTTCACGTGGCTTAGACCTGCGGGGCCCATCCTTGGGCCCCTGGGGTTCGGGAGTTTGGCCTCGTTGCCCTGTGGGCAACATCGGGGTTCGATGGAGTTACGGGAAGGAGGCGGGCCGTATGCGTAAAGGCTTGACTATTACTTTCTTGCTGTGCATAATATTAGTCGTGTTGGCTGAGGCGGTGCTGCCTCAGATTATTGGCGGGACTCTGGAGAAGCGTATCCGGGACCGCATGGCTACACAGGATGCCCAGGTGACGGTTGTCTCCCATCCGGGACTTTTGCTCCTCTTGGGGCAGGTGGACAGCCTGCAGGCTGTGACTCATCAGGCCAAGATTGGCCAGGTCTATGTGAAGGAGCTTTCCCTGGAGGGGGAGGCGGTTCATCTTGACATGGGCTCCCTGATGGATGATGGGCAGCTGAAAGTGACCAAGGCCAGGAGCCTTATTATGCAGGGCACCATAGATGAAGAAAATCTGCGGGAGGTTTTGTCCCGCAGGGTGGATAAACTGGAAAATGTGCAGGTCCGCGTCACTCCCGAGAGGGCTTTGGTCACCGCTGAGGTGAAGGTCATGGGCCGCAAGGCCGAGGCTGAGCTCTCCGGGCAAGTGGTAGAGGACAGCGGCTCCCTGTATTTCCGCATGGAGCATCTTTCCCTTAAAAACAGCCGTCTGGGGCGTATAAAGCTGGATGGCCTCTTTGGGGATGTGTTCGGCGACGTGCTTTTGGCTGGTCCGGACAAGATTCCTTTGGGCATGAAGGTAACGGAAGTCAAACAGATGGATGGGGCCATTTCTGTCAAGGCCAAGTTGCCTGAGGCAGAGTCGTAGAGGTGGATTGTAAATGAAGGTTTGGTTATACAATAAACTGCTTTTGGCAGTAATACTGGCTGGTTTGGCAGCCTCGCTTTGCATAGGCTTCCAAAGGCATGCTGTGGAGCAGGAGAGCCGTCAGGTGGATTTGGCCATAGATTATGAGGGCCTGCTGGAACTGGCGGAGCGCGAGGGCCTGCCAGCGGAGACGGTGCTGAAAGAGGCCAAGGAGGCTGGCATTTCCAGCCTGGCGGTTTATGAGACCACCTTCAAGAAGCTCAACGTCAACGGCAAGACCACTGCCCAGAAGGGCAGCGACATCCTTACCAATTACCATAACGGCGCCCTGTATGACCCGGCCTGGCGCTCTCTGGTGGAGGCAGGCAAAGTCAAGGGTGATGAGGTTTATGTGACTGGTCACGACCCCTTGACCTACAAGGAGGTCAAGGAGGACCTTTTCCGCCGCCTTGGCAAGGACCGGGTGACGGTGCTCCAGGCTGGCAGCCAGGAAGTGCTGGCTGTGAAGGCGCATTATGAGTCCTTTGAAAAAATGAATATCGGCATGCCCACGGACGAGATGAAGGCCGTGAATGCCGCCGGCTTCCACGTGCTGGCCCGTCCCAGCAACTACGAGGGCTGCACTCCCGAGGATGTGGAGGCAGTCTTCAAGCGGCTGGAGGGCGTCGACGTTTCGGAAATCGTCTTCTCCGGCCCCCAGGTGCTGGGAGCCAACAAGTCCTTGCAGACCACCGTGGACTGCATGAAGGAGCGCAACATCAACCTTGGCCTCATTGAGGGTGTCACCCAGCTCCAGTTCTATCCTCAGGATGGCATGAATGACCTGGCCAAGGGCCTTGGCTATGAGCACGTGGCGCGCCTTTACTCCATCGACAAGGCAGAGCTGCCCAAGCTGAAGATTGACGCAGCTGTGGAGCGTTGGAGCAACACCGATGAGGAGCGCAATATCCGCATCGACCTGCTGCGCATTCACGAGAAGCCTGCTCCGG
>CAJOIN010000163.1:15450-16049 GCA_905234515.1 uncultured Selenomonas sp. | reverse complement strand
CTTCACTTGGACTTTTCCTTCGGAAAATTCCACACGTTACGCTTTTGCTGTGCCTGCGTCCCTCACTTACTTATCCTTATCCCTCTACTGCCAAGAGGTCATCCCCCGTCTTGGCCTTCAAGAGTTTGTCCACGATTTCCTCATCGGAAAGGGTTTCCGACAGCTGCATGAGGTTGTTCAGATGAACCTCATCGTCGGTGGCTGCCAGCACTACGAAGATGCGGGCATCCTTGTCCGGGTCATTTGCATCAAAGGACACCGGCTTTTCAGTCTTCATGAAGCACATGGCCGTATCGTTCACGCCGCGACCGCGCTCTGCATGAGGAATGCAGATGTTCGGGGCAATGACGATGTAGGGGCCAAGCTCCTCCACTTTCTCGATGATGATTTCAGGATATTCCTTCTCGATGGTGCCATCAGCCAGCAGGGGTGCGCAGGCAGCCCGTACGGCGTCACGCCAGTCATCGAAACCTTCATGGAAGGAAAAATGCTTTTTCTCAACGATTTCCTTGAACATTTATCTGTATCTCCCTTCGGAATCTTACAGGCAGGAACGGAAGGGGATGTTCTGGGGATGCTCGAAGCAATCCTCGAAGCCC
>CAJOIN010000163.1:9389-15432 GCA_905234515.1 uncultured Selenomonas sp. | reverse complement strand
ATCCTGCGGATAGGTATAATGTCCGCCCACCTGCCAGAAGAAGGGGTGGAACTTGTACTCGTTGCGATCCTTCTTGAAATCGTAGAGGAGCTTGATCTCCTCGCAGTCAGCCTGGAAGTTGGTCCATACATCCCAGTGAATGGGAACGACGACCTTGCACTGGAGGTTCTCAGCCATGCGGAGCACGTCGATGGAAGTCATCTTGTCCTGCATGCCGATGGGGTTCTCGCCGTAGGAGCCGAAGGCCACATCGATGTCGTAATCCTTGCCATGCTTAGCAAAGTAGATGGAGAAGTGGCTGTCACCGGAGTGGTAGATGTTGCCGCCCGGAGTCTTCAGCAGGTAGTTGACTGCCTTGTCGTCCATGTCGGAGGGGCACTTATCAGTGAGCTCTTCGCGGTCCGGACCAGTGCTGTCGGTGGTGACGATGCAGGTACGGTCGAAGCTGTCCAGAGCGACGATTTCGATGTCCTTCAGCTTGATGACGTCGCCGGGCTTCACAACCTGGCAGCGCTCCTCAGGCACACCCCACTTGACCCAGGTCTCAACGGACTTCTTGGGGCCGATGAAGGGAACCGGGATTTCCTTGCCGTTCTCATCGGTGGTGGTCATGCCGCTGTTGATGACGTGAGCAGCCCACTCAGCGGACATGTGATCCTGATGATAATGGGTAGCCAGCACTGCATCAACCTGCTTGAAAGCGAAGGGGTCAATGACGAAGGGCACGTTGCGGAGATTCGGCTGCATGGAGCGGCATCCGCACATGTTGGCCATCTGATGGCCGACCTTCATCTTGCCATCGCCGTGGGTGCGCTTGCCATTGCCGCACCAGAGGTCAACGGTCACATTGGCACCGCCCGGGGTCTTGAACCAGATGCCGGTGCATCCCAGCCACCACATTCCCACATTGCCTTCGGGGATGACGGCGTTCTCGATGTCTTCCACCAGCCAGGTGCCCCACTCAGGGAAGGTGCTCTTGATCCAGCTGTCTCTGGTCATCTCGCTGATCTTGCTCATTGTTTTGCCTCCTAATCAATAAAGCATTCATAAAACATCATCAAATTAGTTCTTATACGGTTTCTTTCGGATTGTTTTTGCTTACAGTGTTATCATACGCTTATTTTATGCTCAAGTCAAGAGGATTTTCTATTATTTTTCGTAAAACATTCATCATACCATTTTATCTGTTTATTTTATGCTCATTTTTCTTGCTTTTGTCCATAAAAAAGAGTATAATGGGCTTGTGCACAGGGAAGTTGCACATAAAATAGAAATAACTGTGGCGAAAGGAGCCAATATATATGAAGAACAGCAAGAGTGTCGTCTTCAAACGGCAGCAGTCCCTGCTGAGACTATTAAAGGAAAGAAAAACCATCGACGTAGATACCGCCTCCCAGAAGCTGGGAGTCTCCCCTACCACCATCCGCCGGGATCTGGATATGTTCGAGCAGCAGCATTTAGTGGAAAGATTCCACGGTGGTGCTAAATTATTGGAAGGAACCCTCCACGAGGAGGACACCACCTCCAAGGACAGAGCCTTTGTGGACAGGGAGCAGAAGGAAGCCATTGCCCGCTATGCCGCCAGCCTCATCAACGACGGGGACACGGTGTTCATGAACTCCAGTTCCACCGCCCTTTTGATGCTGGATTATATTAAGGATAAGCATGTCATTATCGTCACCAACAACGCCGGAGCCATCAGCTACCCCCACAGCCCCGGGGTTACCATTATCCTCACCGGGGGCGAAGTCTACCAACGCCGCAAAACCCTGGCCCTGCAGACCCTGACGAAAATCAACGCCGACAAGGTGTTCCTGGGGGTAGGCGGCATCAGCGTGACCGGCGGTCTCACCACCTCCGTGCTGCCGGAAACTGCCGTCAACGAAATGATGATGCGCCGTTGCCAGGGCGCCTGCTACGTGCTGGCCCCCACCGCCAAGATAGGCCAGGAGCACAACTTCCTCTCGGGCACCATCGACAAGGTAAACACCCTCATCACCTGCCAGGGGGCCGACCAGGAGGAGCTGCAGCGTATGCGCAGCCAGGGCCTGGAGGTCATCGAGATGGGCTTGGACGAATAACTTCATAAGAAAATGAAAAAGCGATGATTCCGCGCTCAGTTGCGCAGAATCATCGCTTTTTTATTCATAAAAACGCCATATCTCAGCTCAGACGGATAACTCCCGGCCTGTCGATACGCCAGTTGCCCAGCACCGCCTTGAACATGGCAGGCAGTTTCACCTGGTAGCCGCTGTAGGAGCCGCCCTTCTCATAGTTGGAGGCGAAGGTCTCCTTCATGCCCTGATGTTCATGAGCGTCCCGGGTGTAGGCCCTCAGCACATTCGGCACGACTGCATACTTGCCGGGGCCCTCCCCTTCTATGGTCATGGCCCACAAGACGCTTTGGGCAAAATCATCCACCACCACATACTTGGGCTGGTCCGTCAGGGTGTCCATTTCCGTAAAGGCCAGCAGCGCCAGGTGGTACTTTTCAATAAAGCGCTCACAGGCCTGGCCGAAACGGGGCTGGTTCACATTTCCCGCCAGGGTATTGAACTCCTCCACCATAGCCTGCCAGGGCTCCTTGTCCTCGACCGGCTCCTTGGTGACCGCCGCTGCCTCGGCCTCAGTCAAGGGCTCGGCCGAAGCCTCAGCCTCGGCCTTTTCCACAGCCTTTTCCAGAGCCTCCACATCCAGCTCCTCCCCTTCCTTCAGGTTGGGGATAAGCCCCGCCTTGCCCAGGCGGTTGGCGGCCATGGTGGCTCGGAGCTTTATTTCCTCTTTCTTCAGGCGGGTCTCCACGTCCTTCATGCGGTCTTTCATCTTTTCATATTCGTCCATGAAGCTCCTTATCTTCACAAACTTCTGCCTGCTGTCATTCACCAGGGTCCAGGCATAGGCCGCAAAGACAAAGGACAAAAGACTGATGGTCAGGCACACAAAAATCAAGACATCCCTGAGCATCGGTGAAAAAAGGCCATCTGACATGGTCGTCCCTCCTTATTTTGTTTCGCAGAACTTTCTCCAGACCCTTCGGTAGGCGTCCTCAAGTTCCTGCATGTAATTCTTCACATCCATCAGGGGAGATTTCAGCACATTGGCCCGCAGCCCCGAATGGTACGCCCCGATAAGCTGGGGGGAATTGCCTATCTGCACCGCCCGGCGCACATAGTTGATATCGTTTTCCACCACCAGCTCCTCCACCCCGGCATTCACCAGAATGCTGGCCCCAAAGCGGGAAGCATGGCTGCGGCCCCGCAGGGTAATCACCGGCACCCCCATAAAGAGAGCCTCGCAGGTAGTGGCGCCGCCGTTGTAGGGGGCAGTATCCAGGGCAATATCAATATCCCTGTACTGCTCCAGATAGTCCGGGCTGTAGGGCCTGAGCTCCACCCGGGCCAGCTCAAAATTCAATCTCTGAAGGCGTTGTCTCAGCAGCCTCTCCCCGGAGGGAATGCTGCAAATTTTGCTCTTGATGACCAGCTTGGAATTGCGCACCTGGTCAAGAATCCCCCGCCAGAGCAGCAGCATTTCGTCGGTGACCTTGGCAAAGTTGTTGAAGGAGCCAAAGGTCACATAGCCGTTCCTGAGCGCCGGCGCCTCGCTGCCCGCATCAGGCAGTTCCCGGACAAAGCCCGGGGCATAGCAGAGGTGGGAATGGGGCAGACGGATAAGCTGCTCGGAAAAGCCTGCGGCCGCCTGGTCATCACCGGCAGGCACGCAGGTCTCATCGGAAAGAAAGTAATCTATGGCAGGCACGCCGGTGGTGGTCATATAGCCAATGCCTGCTATCTGCACCGGCGCCGGCCTGTAGGAGGTGATGGGCAGGGTAGAATTCTGGGTGTGCCCGGACAGGTCCACCAGAATATCTATGCCGTCCTCAGCAATAAGCCTGGCCGCTGTGCGGGGGTTGCGCCCCCTGAGGTCACGCCAGCTGATAGGGCCTGACCGCAGCCTTTTGGTGACCGCATCAGCCCGGCCCGTGGAATAGCAGTAAACCATGAACTTGCTGCCATCAAACTTTTTCAGCAAAGGCCCCACAAAGTAGGACACGGCATGTTCCCGAAAATCAGGGGAAATATAGCCTATGCGCAGCTTCTTTTCCGGCAGCCGTGGTGCATCTGCATGCTGATAGGGCTGGGCCGGCTGCAGCTCCCCATATTTCCGCGCGGCCTGCAAGCCTTCCCTGATACCCAGCTCCCTGTAGTTGCGCATGAAAAGGTATTTGCTGTAGTATTCAGCCTGCTGCTCCGGCTCTGTCGGCAATTCCGCAAGAGCCTTTAGCTGGGCAGCCGCCCCCTCCGGGTCAGCCGCCAGGTACATGGCGTCAGCCAGCCAGCCCCGTGCCTTTTCCAGGATATAGCCCATATCGGCCCGGCCTTCATCCTCAGGCTCCATTCCCTCCAGCCTTTGGCTGCACTCTGCCGCCAGGTTTTTCAGGCAGGGAATGGCCTTGTCCAGCAGGAATTCCTGGGCCCAAAGGCCGCCCTGTACCAGCCTGCCCCGCAGATGGGTGGGCCGCTCCTTCAGGATTTCCTCCACCAGGTCCCGGGCTTCCTCGCTCTCTCCCGTATATAAGGCCGCCTCTGCCATCACCGCCGCCCCATCCATGCTGGAGGGGTCAAGCTGCCAAAGCTCCTTGGCACAAGCCCGCATCCCCTTAGGGTCGCCGTCTGTGGCAAACTTATCGGCCAAATTCAGCCAGTTAAACTTCTCATGATTCATCTATCTTATCCCACCACTAAGTCTAATACATCGTATCTTTCTATATTATACACTAAAAGCCCATTTTCCTGCCAAAAAAATAGAGCGCCAAAGACGCTCCCTTCTATATGGACGAAATACACGAAGCATGATATACTACCATCGGTGCTACCATAACGGTAGGCGGTCAATCTTGCCCTCGAGAGGGTGCTTGCCTTATGACAAAATTTGATTTTTTAACGTTAGTTTTTCTAACGCTTCTCATAATAGTCGCAATCAAGGCATAAGAAAAGCCGCCACGGCCTAGGAAACTGTTGGCGGCGATTCTTAATCTCCAAAAACATTAGGGCTGACCGTCTATCGGTAGCACTATTTCTATGTCTAATATTAACATTTTTCTCCCGAATTTGCAAGATTTATAAGTACTCACACTTCCGGGTGCAGCTCGCTGCCGTATTCCTTGACGAAGATTTTTCTGTATCCTTTATATGATGAAGCCAAAGGTTTTTCCTTGGGGCAGTGGATGCACCAGAAATCCTTCTCCTGATTAGGCACCACCACTTTGTAGCCTGCCCGCTGCATTTCCATACACATGGAGGTGTCGTAAAGATGCCAGCCGGTGAAGAGGTCCTCCCGCCAAGGGATATCATACTGGGTGGCCAGGAACAGGCCGTCGGTGGCCTGGACCTCCTGGTAGTCCCCCTCCGGCTCCCGGCAGTGGGAATCCACCACGCTTTCCGGCTCACAGGCGTGGAGCACCCGGCCATAAGTGCGAAGGCCGTCCCACCAGACCCCGCTGTTGGGCAGGCTGCGACAGCCAATAACTCCCACCAGGCCGATTTCCGGCTCGGCAAAGAGCTTCAGCAAATCGGCCACCAGGTGCTTGTTCACCACCAGGGTGTCCTGATGAAGATAGACCTTGTATTTCGCATCACTGGCCCGCTGCCCTGCATTGTAGCCGGCGCACATGGACACCGCCCCCCGCTGGGGCAGGAACTCCACCTTGAAGCCCTCCGGCAGCTCAAGATGCTGCAAATAGAGCAGGCATTCGCTGTACCATTCCTCGCTGTTGACGCAGGTGATAAAAGCCACCTTTTGGTCATCAAGCTGACGCTTTATCTCTCCCATGCTTCCATCTCCCCTATGAGCCCCAAAGCCTCCTCTTTGGCCAAAGGACAGCTCTCCAAGCTCTCCGTCCCCTGCCGCAGATTCAAGAAAAATGCTTCCGGATGGAACACCGCCTCATGGACAAACTCTCCCACGTAATCGGAGAAAAGCCTAAGCTCCTGCCAAAGCTCCCAAAAGCCCAGGCAGGATTTTTTCGTCTCCACCCCATACT
>CAJOIN010000163.1:5618-9259 GCA_905234515.1 uncultured Selenomonas sp. | reverse complement strand
CCCCTCCAACACCTCAGGAGGCGCCAATCGCTTCTGTCCATGGCAGCGGACATTCTTATAGAAGGAAGCATAAAGCAGCCGCTCAAACTCCGGCCGGGCATAGAGCCGTGACACCACCTGATAATAATGCCCATCACGCAGCTCCTCCAACACCGACCAATGCCTGATATTGCGGAAGCTAGTCAAAAACGCCCCAGTCTCCTTCAAATAAGTAGAAAACCCCGCCGCAATATCCTGAGGATTCCCCGCCCGCTCCAAGGTCAAGTCAGAGATAATATAATCAAGGGACTGAGGCTCAAAAGGCAACCGCTCAGAAAGGTAGTCCATGCAGTAAAATTCGACACCTAACCCCTCCGGCAGCTCATCAAGAGCATCCTCCTCATCAGCCACCGCCAAGAGCCTCCCCGCAGGAAACATCTCCCGCAACTTAGGGAGATACCCCACACTCTCCACCACCAAGATTGTGACTGGCAATGCAGATGGCTGCAAAAAATACAAAAGCTCCGGTTCAATCTTTTCCGGCACGGCCTTTCCCCCTTCCATCCCGAACCCCTGGCGCCCAAGGATGGGCGCCGCGACCTTAAAGCCCGTGATGGGCCGCAAGGTCGCAGGTTTCTTTTGGTACTTTTCTTTGCACCAAAGAAAAGTACAGGCGCAGCCTCTGCGGCAAAACCTCAGGCTCGCGTAAACATGCCACCGGCATGTTTACCTTTTGGTTCGTTTTCTTTGCACCAAAGAAAATGAACAGCCGAAACTTATCCTTTCCGCCCGTGATACAGACACCATGGCTCCTCCGCCATATAATCCCCCTCATGATAACACGCACGACACCCGCCGCAAACTCCCTTATAGCGGCATGACCCACACCCGCCACTATACTGAAGCGTCCTCAACTTCTTAAGAACCTCATTATCTTCCCAAATCCTATCGAAAGGCGTTTCACGCACATCTCCAAGTTCCATATTAAGATAAGCGCAAGGCTGCACCTTCCCCCGCGGACTGATAATGCAATAAGACAGCCCTGCCAGGCATCCGCGGGTAAACCGACTCTCCATACCCAGCTGGTCTGCAATCCTTAAGAACTGCGGCGCACAGGTGGGCTTAAGCTCTATGTCCACCGTCTGTTGCTTCTTCATAATGCGGGTGAGCACTTCCTCATACTGCTCTGCCCGCAAGGACTCCTCCTCAATGGTCTTGGCCCTACCCGTGGGCACCAGGAAGAAGAAATGATGAGCCTTGGCCCCGATTTCCACCGCAAAATCCGTCATGGCCTCCAGCTCATGGCTGTTCCAATCCATTACCGTGGTGTGGATCTGGAAGGGCAAGCCTGCCTCCCGACAGTTCTTCATGCCCTGCACCGCCCCCTCCCAGGCCCCGGGGAAAGCGCGGAACTTATTATGCTTTTCCTTATCCAGGGAGTCCAGGGAAATGCCCATGCCCTTGGCCCCGGCCTCCTTGAGCTTTTTCGCCATATCCAGGGTAATCAGGGTGCCGTTGGTGCCAAAGACGGGAATGAGCTTCAAATCAGCGGCGAATTTCACCAGCTCAAGGATATCTGGCCGCATCAAAGGCTCGCCGCCAGAGAAAATCATGATCTTGAACCCAGCCTTGGCAATTTCCGTCAAAAGCTTCTTGGCCTCAGCCGTGGAAAGCTCCTCCTCGGCCTTGCAGCCGGCCTCCCGGTAGCAATGGGCGCAGAACATATTGCAGGCATTGGTGGTGTTCCAGGAAACGATCTTCACCGGGCCACCATGGCCGTGACCATGGGGATGTCCCCCGGGGTGCCCAGCATGACCAGCATGGCCAGTATGGCCGCCAGTGATTCCTTCAGGCATAGTCATTTAGCAGCCTCCTCTCCCGTCAAGCCGATTTCTTCATCGGTCAGATAGCAGGAAGGGTCGCTTTCCCAGAAATCACCGGTGCGGGCCTCGGCCCTGGTGCGGAAATTGCCGTTGCAGTTGTCCAGGAACTTGCACTTGGCGCAGCGACCCTTGAGCAGGGGCTTGCGGTTCTTGAGCCCTGCCATGAGAGGATTGCTCAAATCACTCCAGATATCCCCAAACTTCCTTTCACGCACATTGCCAAAGGTATGATGCTGGGTGAACTGGTCAGGATGCACATAGCCCAGGGGGTCAACCTCACCAAAGGCAATGCCGGAGCGGTTGCCGCCGTTCATGGAGATGTACTCCTTGATCTGGGCCGCCACCTTGTCATCGCCCTCAGAGAGAGCCTTCAAGTACATATAGACCCCATCGCAGTGGTTGTCCACCGTAAGGATTTCCTTCTCCAGACCCCGGGCCTCGAAATCCTTGGTGCGGCGGATAATGGTATCCATGGCCCGGCGGGACTCCTCAGGCGTCACATCCTGGTCCATCATGCCCGCCCCACGGCCGGAGTAAACAAGATGGTAGAAGCAGACACGATTGATGCCCTTTTCCTCAATGAAATCAAAGATATTGTCAAGCTCCATGATATTGTGGTGGTTGATGGTAAAGCGCAGGCCCACCCGCTGGCCCACGGCCACACAGTTCTCAATGCCGGCCATGGCCTTCTCATAGGCTCCTTCCACCCCGCGGAACTTGTCATTCACGTCCTTCAGCCCGTCCAGGGAAATGCCCACATAGCCCACGCCGATATCCTTGATGCGCTGAGCCACCTCCCGGGTAATGAGCGTTCCGTTGGTAGAAAGGGTAGGCCGTACACCCTTCTTTGCCGCATACTCCGCCAGCTCAAAGAAATCCGGACGAATCAAAGGCTCCCCGCCAGAAAACAGCAACACAGGCACCTTAAAATCAGCCAAGTCATCAATAAACTTCCTGGCCTCCTCCGTAGTGAGCTCATCCTTATACTTCTGAGCATCAGACTGCATATAGCAATGCATGCACTTCAGGTTGCAGGTCTTGGTGGAATTCCAAACCACCACCGGCCCCAGCCCCTCAGCCGCTCCATTCTTCATACTATGCGCATTCCTACAATACCGCAACTGATCCCCATAGTATTCCCTGGCAAACAAAAGCTTCGTTACGCTAATCAAATCAACACACTCCTAGACACTATCCTACAACCGTACACAAAGACACACATATTTGGCGCCCAAGGATGGTGTTGATGCCCCGGTGGGGCATCAACTCGCGGGCTTAAGCCACGTGAAGTGTTGATGCCCCAGTGGGGCATCAACTGCAGGCCCGCGTAAACATGCCACCGGCATGTTTACCTTTTGGATACTTTTCTCTGCACCAGAGAAAAGTATCACCGCAACTTTATCCCATCCAGCAGCAACCTAGTCTTCATAGCCACATTCTCCCTAAAGGGAATCTCCAGCCTACTGAACGCCGCTGCCTGATAGATGGAGTGGAGCATTTCTGCTATAAGTTCTGCCGGCACATCATCCCGAATCTCACCAGCCAGCTGCCCCTGTCTGATGATATCCTCAAAAATCGTTTTGAACCCAGGCGTCATGGGACCCTGCCCGGGCCCCTCCTCACCCTGGGAAGGATGAGCCTGCTGCGGCTCCCCTGCCCGCTCCGAGGCGGAGAGAAACAGCGGCAGCACAAAGCGGTTCTCATCCAGGAACCCTGCCGTGGCCTCACTGCCTGCCGCCAGCAGCTGGATGGCGGAATCCCCCGCCTCCCGGTGCTGGC
>CAJOIN010000163.1:0-5605 GCA_905234515.1 uncultured Selenomonas sp. | reverse complement strand
ACCGCCTCCACCAGGCCCCCCAGCAGATTCATGAGCAATTCTTCCTTGGACTGGAAATAATTATAAAATGTGCCTATGCCCAAATCAGCCCCGTTCATGATGTCCGCCACGGAAGTCTCCTTATATCCCTTGGTGGTGAACAGCTGCTGGGCAGCCTGCAGGATAGCCTGTCGGGAAAGCATCTTCTTCCGCTCCCGGCGGCCCGCCGTCTCTGCCATCGCTACCTCTCCCATCTATGAAAAATATCTATCACAAGATTTATCTTCCTTCTAAGTATAACTGAAAAAATCCACCATTGGAAGACAAAGATGAACACTATTCATATTTTCGTTGTTTTCTACAAATATTCCTGCCAACAGTAATTGATTTATTTTACTTTTGCAGTAGAATAATAAATATGCACACTTTTTAAAAACAAGCAGGAAAACACAGTGAATATGGCGAAACCATAGGAATTGCATATATTGTGCCCGTTCTCATTATGCACAATTTTTCTTTTATGCACATCAGTCAAATGTTAGATAAAGGAGCAGCGAGATAATGGTTACTATCAAGCAGATAGCAGAACTTTGCGGCGTCTCCCGGGGCACCGTGGACCGGGTGGTGAACCACCGGGGCAAGGTAAAGCCCGAAAAGGAGCAGCTCATCCTGGAGACCATGCGCAAGCTGAACTATCAGCCCAACCCCGCAGGCCGGGCCCTGGCCGCCAGGAAGAAAAGCCCCATTGTGGGTGTGCTCATCCCTTCCATAGGCATCCACTTCTTTGACGATGTCATCGCCTCCATGCAAAAGGCCGCCAAACGCTACGATTCCTACGGACTTAAGGTCATCTGGCGCAGCATGAGGGGCTACAACGTGGAGGAGCAATGCCGTCTCATTGACGAGCTGGCCCCCCAGGTGCAGGCTCTCATCATCAACCCAGTTGACCATCCCGATGTGGTGCACAGGCTGAACGACCTCATCGATGACGGCATTGTGGTCATAACTGTCAACAACGATGCCCCTGGCCTGGTGCGCCATACCTACGTGGGCTCCGACTACCTGGCAGGAGGCCGCACCGCCGGGGCTCTCCTGCGCATGATTGGCCCGGAGAAGCTCAAGGTAGGCGTGCTGCTGGGCTCCCTTTCCATGATGGGCCACCGCCAGCGGCTTGACGGCTTCAAGGAAACCATGGGAGAAAACTGCGAAATCCTTTCCGTGCAGGAAACGGAAGATGACGACATGATTGCCTATGAGCAGGTAACCACCATGCTGAAGAACTATCCGGGCCTCAACGCCCTCTTTGTCATTTCCTCCGGTGCCTCCTACGGTGCCAGCCGAGCCGTGCTGACCGCAGGGCTGGGAGGCAAGGTCACCATTATCGTCTTCGACACCATCCCCACCACCATCCGCATGATGCAGCATGGCATCATCCAAGCCGCCCTGTACCAGCATCCCCACGAGCAGGGCCGCCGCTCCATGCAGATAGCCTTCGACTACTTGGTCAACGGCACTCCCCCGGACAGGGACAGGTATATCATGCGCAACGAGATAAGAATATTGCAAAACGTAGAGAACTGAATAAAGCACAAGAGAGGCAGCCTTTTCAGTGGCTGCCTCTCTTGTGCTTTATTATTATGAGAAAGGAAAAGGGGAAATTAAAGTATTTCCACCAGCTCCATGCCCAGCATGACGCCCAGGTCGTGGAGCTGTTCGGTGGTCAAAGTAAAGGTAAGCACCGTATGGTGTCCGCCGCCGGCGCGCATCCACTCCTCGGAGCCTTTCTTCAGGCCCACGGTGGGAGTCCAGAGCTGCTTGGCCACGGGGAGATGAGGAGTCTCCGCCTCGGCCTTGCGGCAGTCCACCGGGTAGTAGATCAGGCGGAAGCCATCGCGGAAATCCGCCACGGTGACATCCACGGCTTTGCCGTCTGCACCGGTGAAGACCAGGCGGGCCGGGTCATCCTTGCCGCCGATGTCCAGGGGATGCACCTCCACCTTGGGCTTGTCGCTGGCAATGGTGGGGTCCACCTCCAGCATGTGAGCCCCCAGGATGGCCTCATGGCCCTTGCGCAGGTCAAGAGTGTAGTCCTCCATGAACACCGTACGGTCATTATGGGCCATAATCTTCAGCAGGCGGGTCAGGGCGGCATGCTTCCAGTCACCCTCGGCGCCGAAGCCATAGCCCTCAGCCATGAGCAGCTGGGCAGCCAGGCCCGGCAGCTGCTTGAGCCCCTTGAGGTCCTGGAAGTTGGTGCAGAAAGCGGTGTAGCCCCTGTCATCCAGGAATTTCTTGATGCCCAGATACTCACGGAGCTGATACTTCACAGACTCCGTGAACTTAGCCGGGTCATTGTCCTGGGGAGCCAGGTCATACTTGTTCCTGAGCTCCTGATACTGGCGGTCGATGTCAGCCTCAGAAACAGCGTCGATAACCTCCACCAGGTCGCCCACCGGCCAGTAATCCACCGTCCAGCCCAGCTGAATCTGTGCCTGCACCTTGTCGCCCTCGGTGACAGCCACATCGCGCATGGTGTCGCCAAAGCGGCAGACCTTCAGCTTGAAGCTCTCGTTGTAGGCCACGGCCACATCCTGCCAGCTGGCAATCTCAGCCTGGACTTTCTCGTCACCCCAGAAGCCATAGACAATCTTGTTCCTGAGGTTCAGGCGGGAGTTAAGGTAAGCGTACTCACGGTCACCGTGGGCGCTCTGGTTCAGATTCATGTAATCAAAGTCGATGGAGTCGTAGGGGATATCCTCACGATACTGGGTGGCCAGGTGCAGCAAAGGCTTCTGCAAGAGCACCGTGCCGCGAATCCAGTTCTTGGCCGGGGAGAAGGTATGCATCCAGGTGAACGCCTGCCACTTCCTCGTGGTAGTTCACGTCCTTCATGAACTGGGTGATGCCCTCAGCCGTGGTCATAACCCCCTTGCAGACCACCTTGAAAGGCAGCTTGCCGCTGGCGTTCAGCTTGTTCACGATATCTTCCGCATCGCTGGCCACACTCTTCAGCGTCTCCTCACCATAGAGGAACTGGCTGCCAGCCACAAACCAAAATTCATAATCAGGGATTTTAAGCATTTGCCAAGACTCCTTTACTACTGTATATGATTTCCAGCTTCTCTTTCCAAATTCAATCCTTCTTTATAGGCTTTGAGATAAGCTTTGGCCCCCTCACGTCCTTCAGCCATAGGCGGCAAAGTGAAGCTCTTGCCCTCGGCGAAGATAGCCCGCTCCAGGAAGTCCGGCAAGGACTCATTGGCCCCCTTCCTAATGAGATACAGCGCCAGCACCGCCATGCCCCAGGGACCGCCGGAACCTGCCGTCTCCATCACCGTAATGGGTATACCCAGGAGGTCAGCCAAAGCCTGCTGGGCAATGCCCGGGGTCTTCAAGAGTCCCCCTTGGGCCACCATGGCCTCAGCCTCCACATGCTCCTCCTCGGTGAGCACTTGCATGCCCACTGCCAAGGGTGCCAAAGCCCCATAAAGCTGGGTCAGCATAAACTCCGGCAGATGCATCCTGGCCTTGGGTCCTCTTACAAAGAGGGGACGCCCCTTCTCCACCCGGGTCACATTCTCCCCGGACAGGCAGCTGTAGTTCAACAGTCCCCCAGCATCTCTGGCAGCACCCTTGGTGTGGTTCAGCAACAGGCTGTAGAGCTTGCCGCCCTTCACATCAGAGCCAAGAAGCCCTGCCAGCTCCTCAAAGAGCCCTACCCAGGCATTGAGGTCGGAAGTGCAGTTATTGGTGTGCACCATGGCCACCGTGGCCCCGTCCGGGGTCATCACCACATCTATATCCTTGTAAGCAAATCGGCATTCCTCAGCCACATCATTTTTCTTGGCTTTCCCGAGGACAACACCCTGCTCCTTCAGATCCACCATTACCTGCTCTACGGTGAATGCTGCCTTAGCCCCGGTTCTGGAATATGCCCTGCCTGCTCCGTGGGAAGATGTGCAAAAGCTTTCGGGATTTCCCTTACCTTCTACCACATAACTGTAGGAACCCATGGCTCCGGGTATCACGGCAAGTTCACCCTCTCTTGCACGGGTCGCACCCTTTCTATGAACCCACACATTTTCACCATAATGATTTTCAATCGCTGCATAGTTGTGGTGACAGTTGATCTGAGTACCAAATTCTACCTTCAAATCCGTATGCTTCTCAATGACTTCTCTTACCACATTACATGCTGCCTCCATCATAGCTTTTCTGTTTTCAAAGGCATAATCCATGGCAAGCTGCATCCAGTTGATGTACTGCTTTCCTTCTGTCGTGTCCACCGGAAGAAATGCAAGCCTCCATTCCTCAGGTACCTCGCTAAAGTATTTTGAGTTAAGCTCTCTTGCTTTGTTATGGAAAAGATCACATATCGCCTTACCAAGATGTCTGCTTCCCGAATGGATCATTATGCAAAGATATCCTTCCTCGTCCGCCTGAAGCTCAACGAAGTGATTTCCTCCGCCAAGGGTTCCCACCTGATAATATCCATCTTCTATCAAAGGTATTAGCTCAGGATTTGCCTCATATCGATCAAATTCCTCCTTGGCACGGTCAAGCACCTCGCTTTTTTGAGGTGTCTTATGTCTTTCTGTGTTAACCGGAATATTTCTCATAAAACCGCCGACGATTGCCTGAACAATACTGCCGTTTCCTGTCGTAATATCTTTAACATCTTCCAATTTGATGTTTGTATCAATAAAGTTCATTCCGCATCCTATATCCACACCCACTGCATTAGGTATGATCACTCCCTTTGTGGCGATCACTCCGCCTATCGGCATTCCCTTTCCTGTATGTGTGTCAGGCATAAGACATACCCATTTATGAATAAACGGAAGATTTGCAAGATGTTCGGCCTGTTCCATACAGCTTTCCTCAATCGCATCTTTATCATTTACCCAAATCTTGATTGGAAATCTTGTATTCTCGTTATAATGTACAAACATATTATCATCTCCTCTTCCTTATTGATCGTTCTGATCTGTTTTCCTGATGAGGCTACTTTACCAGACTATGGTAAAATTATCATTTCAAAAAAGTTGCGAACCGGTATTCATAAAATAATTTTTTTAAAATGCATTGAATTTTTATATCAATATTCTTATAATTAGTCATAAATAAAACCTTATTATTAGTACTGACCTACAGAGGTGCCCCATGGCTGAATTCTCAGAGCTTATCAAAAATTTTAATAAATGCCGTGACTATGTACGCGACTTTTTCGTATATGGGTTCAAAAGCCGCCAGGACTTTACCTCCGACAAAAAAAGTGCCCGCACCTACGATGATGAGAGACGTCGCATAACTAGCTGGCTCTCTGAATATGTTGTGGAGGACATGACGGAGCAGGACCGTGTCAAAAACATATCCCTGCAGATTGACAGTAACCTCTTAGACACCAACCCTCTGTTTTCTGTCTGGAAAACAAAAAGCTTTACTGACAATGATATATTGTTGCATTTTTATATTCTTGATATACTTGGCGGTTATGCCCCTTCATCTGACAGTCAGGAAAGCATGGACGAAGATTCAAATTTATCATCTTCAAAATCAATACATCCTACCTACTCCGCTAATGAACTGGCCGACATCATATCAGAAGAATAGGTAGGATGTATTG
>CAJOIN010000162.1 GCA_905234515.1 uncultured Selenomonas sp. | reverse complement strand
ATTTCATCACTTTCATTATAAGCGTAGAGAATTTGGAAATAAGAACCCATCAAAAACTCTATTGTATTGATAATGGCCTGCCTAAACCGAATATCAAAGGGCTTCTCTTCCTCAGTGATAGGCGGCAAGGCCTTACTCTTCTTGATTTTCCCTTCCTTCACCAGCTGTGCTTTCTCTGCCTGTATCTCCTTGAGCAGGTCTTGGGCTGTGCCTTCCTCCGGCCTCTGCTCCACCAGCCTTCCCTCTATGGCCCTTTGAAGTATGCTATTCTTTAATTGCTGTGGTGTCATCACTGCGTTATGTCCATCCTTTATATTTTAATCTCAGTGTTTCTCATCATTTCATACAAGTTCACGCAATGCACGTCCATCTGCTGACAAACATCAGGAATTTTAATCTTTCTGCTATTTGCCCCCGCCATTGTCTCGAACGTCACAACAGTATCATCATATACATCAGCAGCTGCTACAATCCACGGGTCAGCTACTGTTAAAAACTTTTGCTTGTTTGATTCATCATATTGCGGATTATTATATATCTTATTTGCTATAGCTTGGTACTTCGCAACAACTTTTTCGTCATATTTAGCGTTAATAACATAAGATTGGTTATTAACATCTTCTGCCTTTTGTATATTTTTGCGAAACCAATCTGTTAACTCATCATTACCAGAGAGTAATTCCGTAGCTACAGCATCTATAACTTTAACTGTACCAACCTGAAACCTATCCAACAACTTACGCCAAAAGGTAGGAACAATATCATAAGCATAAAACGTATTCTTTGCAGTTATAAATGTATTTGTATCAAGCAAATAACTCATGATTATCCCTCCTTTGCCTTTTTCATTACTTCAGCAAAGGTTTTTCCCTTAACGCCCAGCAAGTTATATGCTTCCGTATAAGTCAAAGCTCCCGAATTAATCGCTTCGTTCACATACCGACAAAAACCACGCCCTACACGATATGGTGCAACATTATAAAAATCTCCTCCACTACCTGTCATAGAGATTCTCTTATGCGTACTCTCATATAATTTAACCAACCTAGCATATTCTTTTTCATCTATTTTGTTATAAGTCAAAGCTGCCCTAAAAAGGACAAGCTGGCTCACCTTAAAGAATTTCTCTAACTGCTCAAAATCATGAGCATATTTCTGCCAGCCCTTATCAAACAAATCTTCTGGCACTAATAATTTAGCGGCGATTCTATTACAAAAAGGTTCAGTGCGGTCATCAAGGCCATCTTGCCCTAAAAATAAATGTACCACCTCATGGAACAAAGTAAATATCCTGGCTGCTATAGCATCTGCACCATTGATAAAAATCACAGGTGCCATTTTATCTGCTAAAGCAAAGCCGCGAAACTCACTCACACTCAAAGGACGATGGGTATCATTGCCCACTACTCCATTGATAAAAATTACAATTCCTTTACTTTCAAGAATATCAACAAAAAAACGTAAGGCATTAGCTCTGCTGCTTATCTTAGTACGCCAATTTGTTGGTATTTCCAATACTTTGTTTATATGATTTACAATATCATCATCGGACATATTTCTATCTATGCTACCTATAAATGCTACAGGAGCGTAATCTTTATCTTTTTTATAATCAATCAACCATTCCTGACGACTACGAACAATGTTTATAGTATCACGCAAAGCAGCGCTGTATTCATCACTTGCAATAAAGCCTTGATTTTGGAGAGTACGAAAATCAGATATTTTCCTTATGGGAATATCAGGTTTTTCAGACAGCATCAAATAGCCAAAAGGAACATAAGCAAACTTCGCCATGTCCTCCAACTGTTTAACAGTAGGCCGCTCACTTTTTTCCAACCACTTAGTTAGCTTAGGGAATTTTTCAGAAAAAGCCTCCAATCCTCTCTGGCTATATTCTATAGCCCACATCAGTACATCAGGATTGATATTTACTCGAGCCACTGTCATGCCCTCACCCCCTTAATCTTTTGGCCTGCAACATATTCTTTGCTAAAAACTCTATGCGTCCTATCTACAACTACGCTTAACTTCTCTCTTGTCACTAAAAATCCTGCAACTATTCCCATCAATTCTCAAGTCTTGCTGTTATCTCCCCCAATACCCTGTCAATCTCTGCATTCAATTCTTTGCGGTGCTCCTGATAGCTCTGTATCAGGTCGAGCGGATCCAGGATTTCTTCTTCCTCATGGGGGAAGCCACAGAGATCGAGGTTGTAGCCACCTTCCTGGATCTCTTCGGCAGTGTAGCGCTTAGCCTTGGGCCAGCCCTCCACCTCTATCTCCTCCCGATTCTTCCACCAGTCCATGACAGGCTGGAAGTGTTCCAGCTTCATGGGTTTGGTCTTGGAAAAGTGCTTGTAACCCTCGGGCATGTCCAGACGGTAGAACCATACTTCCTTGGCGGGGTCGGTATTGTCGAAGAACAGCAGGTTGGTGGTGATGCTGGTGTAGGGAGCAAAGACGCTGCCGGGGAGACGGATGATGGTGTGCAGGTTGAACTCACTAATAAGCTTCTTCTTGATGGCGGTCTTGGTGTTGTCGGTGCCGAAAAGGAAGCCATCAGGCAGCACCACGGCAGCCCGGCCATTCTTTTTTAGGCGGTACATGATGACGCTCATGAATAGGTCTGCAGTTTCGGAGTTGGCCAGATCTTCCGGGAAGTTGTTCTTGATGGCTTCCCCTTCGCTTCCCCCGTAGGGTGGATTCATAAGGATCTTATCGAAGGAATCTTTCTCCGTGTAGTCCAGCACGTTGTAAGCCAGGCTGTTGTCATGGAAGATCCTTGGCTCGTCAATGTCATGCAGGAGCAGGTTGGTGATTGCCAGCATATAAGGGAACTGCTTCTTCTCTATGCCATAGATAGACTGGCTGAAACTCTTCCTGTCCTCAGTAGTCTGTATCTGCGGTTCAAGCTCTTTTAACCAGCTGGTAATGAAGCCGCCGGTGCCACAGGCAAAGTCTGCCATCTTTTCACCCAGCTTCGGCTCTATCATCTTAGCCATGAAGTCCGTCACGGCACGGGGCGTGTAAAACTCGCCGGCATGGCCAGCTGACTGCAGGTCTTTGAGTATGGTTTCGTAAATATCACCCAGGGCATGGATTTCCTCGTACTGATTCAGCTGGATAGCGTCCAGCTCGTTGGCCATCTGCCGAAGCAGAACACCATCCTTCATGTACTGGTTGGTGTCCTCGAAGACAGTCTTCACGATAGACTTCTTGAGGGGAGTTTCAGAGGTTACTTCCAGCTCCTTGAAGGCCTTGAACATATCGTTTACAAAGTCCAGCAGGTCATCACCAGTGAGACCATCTCCCTGTTTTTCCTCATGGGCCCAATTCTGCCAGCGGTATTCCTCGGGTATGATGGAGACATAATCTTCATCGTCGAGCTCCCATTCTTCTTCCTTAGCGCTGTAGACCTTGAGGAAGAGCATCCAGACAATCTGCTCTATGCGCTGGGCATCGCCGTTGATACCCGCATCCTGCCGCATGATGTCCTGCAGCCTCTTGACGAGGCCTCCTAAATTTCCTGCCATTTACTTAACCTGCCTTATCTTCATTCTTGTAGATTTCTTTTGCCAGTTCTCTGACGGTCTCTTTATAGCCCTTGTTGCCGCCAAAGAGCTTGGCTATACTGCCCGGTGTGCCAAACTTCTGAAATTCTGCCAGCTTGAGCACAGTCGTAGTCTCTATTTCCTTGATGCCAAGGTTCATATACTTATCCAGGAGGATTTCCAGCACTTCCCTGGCTGCATCCTTGAACCTGTGCAGGAAGTCACGCTTCTTCACGCCCTCGGCTCTTTCCCTGCGGGTGAGAGGCTTCTGGTCGTAGGCTACATGGCAGATGAAGTCGTAGTCGTCCACTTCATCCATATTCATGTCATGCTTGAGCTTCTCCAGGCTGATTCCCTGTGAAGCCAACGCCTCGCCAATGGCTTCTTTTTTGTCTGCCTCTGACCAGGTGCGGATAAACTTCGCAAGGTCGCCATACTGGCCCAGGATATTCGCCTTGGTGTAGTCAATGATGTTTTCCTGCTTCAAAAGCTTTCCACCTGGATCATAAATCGAGATGGTCTTGTTTATGGTAACTACCTTGCAACCATCAGGCCGCACAAAGGGTACTATGCGTGGCTCTTTCGGCTCTTCTGGCCCATCAGTACCTTGAGGCCCTTCGGGCCCATATGTAGCAGGCGGCTCCTTAACCTGGCCTGGCTTAAATCCCGGTACTCTCTCAATGGGGCCGTCCCAGGCGGGATCCGCAAAGAGACGAGTCACACCCCGGAAGT
>CAJOIN010000161.1 GCA_905234515.1 uncultured Selenomonas sp. | reverse complement strand
GTCATTGGCACATCCACCGGTGGCCCCCAGGCCCTGCAGAATGTCATTACCCGCCTGCCCGGCCAGCTGCCCTGCGGCGTGCTGGTGGTGCAGCATATGCCGGCAGGCTTTACCAAGGCCCTGGCCGGCAGGCTCGATGCCATATCCGAGATTTCGGTGAAAGAGGCCGAGGATGGGGATGTGATTGAGCCGGGCCGTGTATATATAGCACCGGGCAATTACCACATGCGGCTTAAGCTGGATGGCAAGGTAAAAAAAATAGTCCTGGGGCAGGACCCGCCGGTGGGAAATCACCGACCGGCAGTCAATGTGACCTATGATTCCGTAGCAGGCCTGGGGCAGAAGCTGGTTGCGGTCATTATGACCGGGATGGGCTGCGATGGCTGCGAGGGGATGGGCAAGATCAAATCAGCCGGCGGCTACAGCATCGCCCAGGATGAAAATACCTGCGTGGTCTACGGCATGCCCAAGGCCGTGGTGGACGCAGGGCTGGCAGATGAGATAAGGCCGGTACAGGAGATAGCCCAGGCCATCGTCGAGGCCGTGAAGAGATAATAGGATTAGGGGGAATAAAATATGGAAACCAATCAGTATATGGATATGTTCCTGGATGAATCGCATGAACATCTTCAGTCCCTGAACGAAGGCCTCTTAAGCTTGGAAGAGAACTCGGAGGATATATCCGTAGTCAATGACATCTTCCGCAATGCGCATACACTGAAGGGCATGTCCGCTACCATGGGATTCAACAGGACTGCCGAGCTGACCCATGAAATGGAGGATGTGCTGGATCTTATCCGCAAGGAGCAGCTGAAGCTCAATGAGGATATTATCGACACCCTCTTCAAATGCCTGGATTCCCTGGAGCAGATGGTGGACAGCGTGGGCAACGGTGAAGGGGAAGATGTGGTAGATGTCTCGGACCTGGTTGCCAAGCTTTCCTCCATCTCCAAGGGAACGCCGCCCCCGGCGGCGGCTCCCGCAGGTGCTCCCGCGGCTCCCGCCGGAGCTGCACCGGCAGGCCCGACGGCCGCAGGCGGCATGGAGCTTACGGATGTGGACAAGGATATGCTGCGCCAGGCCAGGGACGGCGGACTCCAGGGCATACACATCAAGGTGACTTTGGCGGATACCTGCCTTTTGAAGTCTGCCCGTTCCTACATGGTCATGAATGCGCTGGATGAAATGGGCGATGTCATTAAGACCGTACCTCCGGCGGAAGACCTGGAGCAGGAAAAATTCGAGCATTCCTTCGATATCCTGCTGGTCACGGGAGCAGAGCCCAAGGCTGTTGAGGAAACCCTGGGCGCGATTTCGGAGATAGACAAGATCCAGACTGAAATCGTGGACCCGGACAAGAAGCCGGAGGAGGCACCTGCCCCGGCAGCACCGGCTCCCCAGGCAGTGGCTGCGGCAGCGCCGCCTCCTGCAGCGCCTCCCGCGGCACCCAAGGCTGCCCCGAAACCGGCGGCAAAGCCTGCGGCTCCGGCGGCCCAGAAGAAGCAGCACCAGAGCCAGAGCGTCCGTGTGGATATCGACAAGCTCGATACCCTGATGAATCTGATGGGCGAGCTGGTCATCAATAAGGTACGCCTGGAGCAGATCGGCCAGACCCATCGCCTGACCGAGCTGACAGAGACCCTGGAGCAGATGGATCGCGTGACCACCGACCTGCAGAACATCGTCATGAAGGTGCGCATGGTCCCGGTCTCCGCCGTGTTCAACCGCTTCCCCCGCATGGTGCGCGATGTCTCCAAGGAACTGAATAAAGAGATTAACCTGACCATCGAGGGCGAGGAGACAGAGCTTGACCGCACGGTTATCGATGAAATCGGCGATCCCATCATGCACCTCTTGCGCAACTCCCTGGATCACGGCGTGGAGCATCCCGATGACCGCGAGGCGAAAGGCAAGCCTCGTACCGGCGAGGTGGGGCTCATTGCCCGCCACGAAGGCAACAACGTGGTCATCATGGTCACGGATGACGGCGCAGGCATCAATGCGGACAAGATCCGCAACAAGGCCGTTGAGAAGGGCATGATTTCCCAGGAGGAAGCAGACAAGCTGGATGATGCGGATGCCGTGCGCCTGATTTTCCTGCCCGGCTTCTCCACGGCGGAAAAGATCAGCGATATTTCCGGCCGCGGTGTCGGCATGGACGTGGTGCGCAGCAAGATAGAGTCCCTGTCCGGCCACGTAGATGTGGAGACCCGCATTGATGAAGGCTCTGTCTTCAAAATCAAGCTGCCCCTGACCCTGGCTATCATCCAAGCCATGCTGGTGCAGGTGCAGGAGGAGATGTACGCCATCCCCCTGGGCTCCATCGACAGCACTGTCAATATCCAGCCTTCCGATATCCAGACCGTCCAGAACAAGGAGGTCATGGTGCTGCGCGGCGAGATCATCCCGATTATCCGCATGGAGCAGCTCCTGCAGGTGCCCCATGTCAAGGATTCGGACGAGCTCTTCGTGGTGGTCGTGCATGCCGGCGAGGCCAAGGCAGGCATAGTGGTGGATAACCTCATCGGGCAGCAGGAAATCGTCATCAAGACCCTGGGCAATCTCTTTGCCGGCCTGAAGATGTTCTCCGGCGCGACGGTGCTGGGCGATGGCCGCGTGGCGCTGATTCTCGATGTTGCGACTATGATGCAGTAAGGAGGCAGGCAAAATGGCTGAAGATAAGCAGAATGGAACCCAGGAGGAAACGCAGGTAGTGGCCTTCAAGCTCCTGGATGAGGAATATGGTGTCAGCATCCTGAATGTCCAGGAAATCCGCAATCTCACGGATATTACCCGTGTCCCCTTCGCGGCTGACTTCATCAAGGGTGTCATCAACCTGCGCGGCTCCGTGCTGCCGGTCATCGACCTGAAGCAGCGCCTGGGTCTGGCAGAGACCCCCTACACGGAGAAGACGCGCATTGTGACGGTGACAGTGGATGAGCTGCATGTGGGCATGCTGGTGGATGCGGTGACAGAGGTCATGACCATAGATAATAAGCCCATTGATTCCAAGAAGGCCATCAACGCGAAAGATGCGCGTTTCCTGTCGGGCATCGGCAATGTGGAAGGCAGGCTGATCATTATGCTGAACCTGGAAGAGATAGTCGGCATGCCCAAGGACGGCAAATAATCAGGAGCCGGCAGGCTCCGCGATGCAGGCCGGTGCAATCGTGCTATGTGAATGAGGTGTCTGACTATGAAAGATGAATTTGACCTTTCGCCAGCCCAAATGGATGCGCTGAAAGAGATCGGCAATATCGGGGCGGGCAATTCGGCCACGGCCCTGTCCCAGGTCATCAACCGCCGTATCGACATGAATGTGCCCGATGTGGCGATGGTGCCCCTGGAGGCAGTGCCGGATCTGGTGGGCGGCCCGGACACGATTGTGGTCGGCGTCTTCCTGAGGGTCTATGGCAAGGCTCCGGGCAATATCCTGTTCCTGCTGCCCCAGAGAAGTGCATTCTATCTGGTAGATACGCTGATGGGGCGTCCGGTGGGCACAACCACGAAGCTGGACTTCATGGATGAGTCGGCGCTGATGGAGATCGGCAACATATTGGCAGGAGCATACCTGAATGCCTTCTTTACCTTTACCCAGCTGGCAATGCTGCCTTCTATCCCGGCACTGGCCATGGATATGGCAGGGGCCATACTGAATATTGTGCTGGTGCAGCTGGGCCAGATGGGAGACCAGGCACTGGTTATAGAGACAGAGTTCCTGTCTGAAGATGATGGCATCAATGGGCATTTCTTCCTTGTTCCTGACCCAGGCTCATTGGAAACGATAATTTCGGCAGTAGGAGTTGAGTGATATGCCAGAACTGATCAGAGTCGGCATGGCGGACTATAAAGTTGGCAAGGCACCTGCTACTGTCATCAGTTATGGGCTGGGGTCTTGCATTGGCATCTCGTTGTATGACCCGCAGACCAAGATAGGCGGTCTTCTGCATATCATGCTGCCGGACAGCACCCAGGCCAGGGCCAGTGACAATCCGGCGAAATTCGCGGATACGGGCCTGCCGCTGATGCTGAATGATGTGCTGGCCCTTGGGGCGTCCCGTGCGCGCCTGGTGGCCAAGATTGCCGGCGGGGCGCAGATGTTTGCCTTTGCCAATGCTACCGATATCATGCGTGTGGGAGCACGCAATGCCGAGGCGGCCAAGAAGATGCTGAAGGATTTGGGCATCAAGCTGGTCGCCGAGGACACGGGAGGCACATACGGGCGCACGGTCTCCATCAATTTGGAGGATGGGGTCTATACGGTAAAAACCATCAATAAGGGTGAGAAACT
>CAJOIN010000160.1:1023-5333 GCA_905234515.1 uncultured Selenomonas sp. | reverse complement strand
GCTGTAAAAAAGCAATAGAGCTTGATCCGGAATATGCAAGCCCTTGGAATAACATGGGAAATGCCTATGGAGAACTGGGGGACTACAACAAGGAAATCGAGTGCTGCCGGAAGGCCATCGAGCTTGACCCGAAGAATGCAAGGCCCTGGAACAATATGGGAACTGCTTATTATTATTTGGGCAACTACCCAAAAGCCGTGGAATGCTTCCAGAAGGCTGTAGAGCTTGAGCCGGGGGACAAAGGTATCCAAGGGAATCTGGAAGCTGCGAAGAAGAAGTTGTAAGAGAAAAGCCGCCGCTGTCCATAGCGGGGGTGACGTTTTCAGGGCAGGAAATTGGGAAAGAGGTGGACGTATGATGAAAAAGGCGGGATGGCTGGGATTTATCCTGGTGTTGCTTACGGCCTTGCTTTGGGCCCTGCCTTGTTCGGTTGGCTTTGCGGAAGGTGTCTATTTGGACACGTCTGTATTCAATGAAGAGAAGTTCAGCAACAAGGTGGAGGACTGCGACAAGGAATCCTTCCGGGCCTATGTTGACGACCATTATCCGGACAAGGAGAATGTGAAGGAGGAGGAGCCGGTGTGGGGCAGCATCACCGTTTCTTCCGTGGGCCGCGCCCTCTATGAGCGGCAGTGGCTGAAAACGGCTACGGGGGAAGATGCCTGCATCGTCTCCTGGGTTTCGGACAATACCATCGGCAGTGGGGAAAACAAGCGGAGAAGCTATGAGATTTACGGCTTGGTTTCCCTGAAATATCCCGATACCGGCAAAGAAAAGATTCTGAAAATCAGTGTCCGGAATATGAAATCCTCGGTACAGCCCGATGTAGCAGGGTATCGGAAGATGCTGTCGGATTACATCGGAGCTTTGTCTATCCGCTTTATCAATCCTGCAGCTGCCGAGCCGGTGAAGCCTGTGGAAGAACCTCCGGCTGAGCCTGAGAAAGCCGCTCCTCCTGAAGGCAAGCCGCAGGATCTGGGAATCCTGGTATTTGCCAAAGAGGAACCGGGGGAGGACGCAGGCCATGTATTCCCCCTCTCCATCATCAAGGGCGGCTATATCTCTGATAAAGACGCGGCTGCCATGATTTCCTTTGGAGATATCCCGGAGGGAATGGGCTGTTTCCGTCTTTATCTGAGAAAGAATTTTGGCAACGAATTGCAGATTGGCGGCAGGGCGCAGTCCCTTTATGTCCGCATCACCGAGGTTACGCCAGAGGGAGAGGAGAGCGCAAGGGATGACCTGGCTGCAAAGCTTCAGATTTCCTCCCCTCACCCGGAGGTAAAGATCTGGGACGGCGGCATGACGGAGGGCTACAGGGGCGTAGAAGTCTCCATTCCGGAAGGGAATGCGGAGGAGTTTCAGCAGGAGGGCTGCCAGATAGTTTTCTCCATACAGGGGCAGGGAGGCACCTTTAAGGAGCACGTCGTCTTCCGGGTGGTGGGCGATGCTGCTATCGTGTTCGGACAGGAGAACTTGAGCCTGCCGGCCAGGTATGACAAAGTGACCCGCCTGCCCTTCGGGGTGGTGAACTTCGGCGAAGCTGAGGTCACTGCGGAGGCTGATGGCGGCTACCAGGTGACTCTGGAAGCAGACGGGGAGCACCCGGGAGTTTACTATGCCAATATCACCGAGACGGACAAAAGCGAAAAAGCACCCGGTGAAATCGACATCGGCCATCTGAACGTGAAGGCCGTCAAGCGGGACCCCGTGACCGGAGAGGAGCAGGCCCTCACGAAGGAGCTGCCCATTTACCGCATTCACATGGGGCTGATAGTGGATGTGGACGGCATCGATTGCTGCGGTCTGCTCAAGCAGGAAGCCCTGCAGACGAAATCCCTCCTCAACATCAAGAAAGAGGACTTCGAGTGCGGGACCACCAAGGCCAATATCAAGATCCTGACCTGGGACGAGGAAACCAACAGCGTCTTTACCATCGCCCCTGTACCTGTAGAGGGCAGCTTCCACGTTGCGCCGAAAAATGCCGGGGACGAGTCGCTGCAGAAAATCATTGACGAGCTGCAGCTGGATATAGTGCCGGTGGAGGTGACCAAAGAGGGAACCAGGTGCCTGATCTTTGGCAAAGCAGTGCTGGATCCCCCCTCACGCTATAGCGCAGTGCTGGATTTCGATGCCAGGTGGACGAGGAAGGACGGCAGCGAGGAAGTGGTCCACTGCAAGAAGGACATTCTCCTGCGCAGCCAGAAGCCTCTGAACATCAAGGACGCAGACAAGGAAAAATATCTGGCGGACACCCGCAAGACCAGCGAGCTTTTGGACCATATCATCACCGTCATCGAAGCCAGGGACCTGTGGGAGCAGCTCTTCCCCCTGTATAACCTGGCCAAGCTGATGCGGGACGGCTATGATCCCGACTATGGTTACGATGCCTATCAGGTGGCCAAGGTCAAGTACGTCTGGAAAAAGTACAATCAGGGAGGATTCCTGGGAGCAAATGCAGACCCGCCGGTGGAGGCTCCCACCCTGGCGGACGAAGCCTGGATGTTTACCCGCGCAACGCTGGAAATGGGTGAGGTGGCAGAAAACAGGCTGGGCTTTGCCGGGCGCATGGTGCTGGGGCACTTCACGGCAGGCCTGTCAGAGGTGGCCTTGAACTCTCTGAAGGTGGGCCGTGATATGCTGGCCTATGCGGAAAACGATGCCATCGAGGACAGCAAGAAGAGCGCCTGGGGGATGTTCTGCGCAGGAGCCAAGCCTGTGGTGGTGGATTTCCTGATGCAGAATGCCATAGAAACGGGCATGGGAAAGCTGGGCGTGAAGCCCGACACCGTCAGCGCCACGGAAACCATGAAGCAGAACTTCATCAGCGCAGGCAAGTTCCTGGATCCCCGTACCATGGGCACCAGGCTTAAAGGCGCTGTGGAGCGCGGAAGGTCTGCCCTGGCTTCAGCCAAGGAGACAGGGCAGAGGCTCTGGGCCAAGGCGAAGGGGCAGTCCAGGACTGCAGCTGAGGACCTGGCAGAAACCGTCCATAAGAAGGCTGCAGCAGAAGGAGAGGAACTGGTCAGGAAACTGGAGCAGATGGCAGAGAGCAACAAGGATGTGGTGCAGAAAATCAAGCAGAGGGCTTCGGGACAGCTGGGGGACCTGCCTGCAGGCGCAGGAGAATACCTTGAGCTGGGAGCCTTGAACGACCAGCTTGCCCGCAAGATGGAGCTGCAGAATCTGGTGCTGGAAGTGCAGTCCAACAAGTCAGCCATGCGCTATCTGAAGAGCTATCAGGGTGCCAATGCTCAGGCAACCCGCGCGGCCTTCAACAACACCATGCTGGATCTCTATCAGGATGTGGGAGAGGCCTGGAAAACGGAACTTTCTGCTGCCCTCAATGTCCCCCGCAACAGGATAGGCATTGTCAACATGAGCGGCACCGGCATCGGCAAGCTCAGGAGCGGCCTGACCACCACCTTTGACAAGGACTGGACGGCAGAACTTCTGCTGGAGGGCGGCTTCACCAAGAATGTGGATCTGAATACCTCCAACAAGACCTTCCGGGAGACGTTCTACCGCAGGGTCAAGGGCGGTGCCAACCCGCCCAGCGAAGAGGCAGCCAGCAAGCTCTGCCGCCTCTATGACCAGACAGTTGTTTCCGACGGGCATCCCGAGATGTACGGCTCAGTCAAGGACGATGTTTTCCGGGCCATCGATCCTGCCAGGCAGGCAGAGAAATTCGCGGATGCCGATGGTGTAGCCAAGGCCATCGCCTACAAGGGCAAGGACCGCTTCGCCGAGGCAGCTACCGCCACGGAAAAAGCCCTGAAGCTTCAGGATGAGGCCATGAAGCTGGCTGCCTCAGACCCGGCGAAATCCACCCTCATGATGCAGGAGAGCATCCAGCTTATGAAGGAAAGCGCCAGAGAAGGCCAGGAGGGACTGCGGCAGCTGACCAAGCAGTTCGACAACATCCTGGTTCCCAGGGACTTGATTGCCCAGGGCAACGGCAAGCTGAGCGCCATTTCCCAGAAGCTCTACGATATGCATGAAATCGCACGCTCCTGCTCCGTGGACGGCATCATGTCCTACGAAACAGTGAAGCGCATCTTCAGGGATGAGTTCGGCATGACCATGGAGGATTTTGCCAACGCCACCGGCGAACTGGCCAAGCTGATTGATTTGTGAGGGCAATAAAGTTGGAGAGTTCGTGAACGGCGGGCAAGGTATGAAACTCAACTTTCCCACCACGAAAATAAGGCTAGGGCGTGTTGATTAAATGAGCTTAGTCCAGATTTGTGGGGATTGGCTGTCCATGCAAGGCGACAAACCGCAGGCATAGTGGTGCTATGCTGAGGATT
>CAJOIN010000160.1:0-1001 GCA_905234515.1 uncultured Selenomonas sp. | reverse complement strand
CTGCTTCCAAGAGTTCCTATTACCGTTTCCTCAGCAACCCTTCCTTCAATTGGAAGAAGTTCCTCCTGCTCCTGGCCATTCGGGTAACGACTGCCCTGCTGAAGCTTGGCATGGAGTTCCAGACCCGTAGCTATGACTCTGCTGTGGCACATACGGCAATTGTCTTTGCTCGCTATACATTTCTCGAATGGCTGCGCCGTCAGGAAAACGACCCCAAAACCTATGGAGGCCTGTTCTTTGCACTCTGCGAGGATGTGCAGGATATGGAGCTTTCAAATGCACTACGGTCACTTATGAGTCTCTTCATGGAAACCATAAACGGCTACGGAACTGAGGATACAGAAACCATAAAAAGTAAAGTGAGCAATTGGATTGCCAGCCAGAGCAGGTATATAAAGGGGTTGTTCCAGAATTTATGCTACGCCGAAAACGGCTTCAAGGCCTTTGACCGCCGGACAGTCACTCCTTCTGATAACGAGCACCCTCACGAACTGGTTCAGCTTCTGCGCTTCCTTTGATGTTCTGCCGCCGCTCCCCGCTTGGGAAGCGGCGGCTTTTCCCTTACATCTTCTCCTTAGAAGCTTCCAAATTACCTTGGAAAACTTCGTTCCCCGGGGCAAGCTCGATAGCCTTCCGGAAATTAATCCTAATTCTCCCATTCGTTATGCACCCCTCAAAACCCTTTTGCCATCAGGGATAAGACGGTTATTAGTCAATGACAGTTTTGGCATTTTCTTGACAGTAGCCGCACAAACGTCCTGCAAGCAAAGGGATACTATGAACAGAAAACCTTTTGGGAATTGAGATAAAGAAAGGCTTGCAGCCTGCCGGTAATATCCGGATCGGTCAGCTGCAAGCCTTTCTTTATTTTTTAGTATAACTCGACTCTTTCCAAATCTGTCGTGAGGGAAACATTATCGAAATACGAATCCGCTTCACCGCCAGTCCGATAGAAGGAATAGAGCGATATCCTGGCGGTAACTGCATTTTGGGGGACTTTC
>CAJOIN010000159.1 GCA_905234515.1 uncultured Selenomonas sp. | reverse complement strand
CATCGCATAACAGGCGGCGAGCATATATCTCCCGCCTCGTTGAAACGCTAATTGGAGGATTTTGCCTTCGGCAAAATTTGAACAATGGCGTTATAAAAGCAGATGCTGCTGCATGAGTGTTCTATCACTTATGCAGCAGTTTTTGCATTGTTATGTTAAAAAAAGTGTTTTTATATCACGGATATAAAGGAAAATGCATAGTTGCGGTCGAATAGTCGCAGGCAGAGAAATTTTTGGGATATAAATATTTGGGAGGGATTTTTTATGCAAATTGCAGGCGGTATCATTGTGATTTTGGCCTTTGCGGCCATTATCAAGAAGTATGAGACCAGAATGGTTCTCTTTGGGGCTGGTCTTCTCATGTGTATCATCGGCGGTGTGCCGGATATGGCCATCACCACCTTTTCCAAGCAGATGGTGCACAACTCCTTGGTACCTACCATCTGTACAGTTATGGGCTTTTCCTATGTGATGAAGCTCACTGAATGTGACCGTCATCTGGTATCATCCATCTCCGGGGTGCTGAAGAAGAGCAAGATTTTCCTGATCCCCCTGGCCTTCCTGCTGACCTGGTGGATCAACATCGCCATTCCCAGTGCGGCAGGCTGCGCTGCTGCCGTGGGCAGCATCCTGATTCCCACCCTGATGGCTGCAGGTGTGCATCCTGCCATGGCCGCCAGCGTGGTGCTGGCAGGGACCTGGGGCAGCGCCATCAGCCCGGGTACTTCACATAATCCCTTTGTGGCTGATTTGGCCGGTGTGGATGTGATGACGGTCATTATGAACGAGACTCCGGCAGCAATTATTACTTCCTTTATCTGTATTGCGGTGCTGACAGCAGTGGCTGTGGTGCGCAAGGAAGGCCCTTCCGAGGAAAGGGCTCAGGAATATTTGGCAAGTAGTGAGGCGATTAATCCTGCTGAGGACTTCAAGGTTAATCCCCTGCGTGCTATTGTGCCCCTGGTGCCCCTGGTGCTTTTGATCCTGGGCAGCAAGCAGGTGGCTGTCCTGCCCCTGGTCAGCGTGCCTATGGCCATGATTTCCGGCGTGCTGCTGGGGCTCCTGGTGACCCTGACGAATCCCCAGGAAGCTACCAAGAAATTCTTTGAAGGCATGGGCAACGCCTATGGCAGTGTGGTGGGCCTTATCGTGGCGGCTGCTGTGTTTACCGCAGGTATGATGGCCATGGGCCTCACTTCAGCTCTTATCGACTTTATGAAGGGCTCGGAATCCATTGCCCAGATTGCCGGTGCCTTTGGCCCCTTCATCATCGCTATTATTTCCGGCTCCGGTGATGCGGCTGCGTTGGCCTTCAACGGCGCCATTACGCCCCATGCCACTGATTTTGGCATGACGATCATGAACCTTGGTTCCCTGGCCCAGATGACAGGGGCTATCGGACGCTCCATGTCGCCGGTGGCAGGTGCTGCCATCGTTTGTGCCGGCCTGGCAAAGGTCAGCCCCATGGAAATGACAAAGCGCAATGCTCTGCCCATGCTGGCCTCGGTAATTGCCTTTATGGTTTTGTTTGGCTGAGTGCATCAATGCCAAGAAACCGACAGGAGGTGGGCAGGTGAATTTTGACAAGGAAATAAAGGAAATGGCGGCGGGCATGGAGCAGGCCATGGTGGAACGGCGCCGGGATATCCATCGCCACCCGGAGGCAGGCTGGACGGAATTCCGCACGGCCTCCTTGGTGATAACCCGCCTGCGGGAATTGGGCTTTGAGGTGGAATTTGGCCGGGCCGTGCTGGCAGAGGCTGAGCGCATGGGAGTGCCTGAGGAGTCTGTGCTGGCTGCCTGTCAACAGCGGGCTGCCAGTGAAGGCGCCAATCCCGAGCTATTGAAGGAAATGGCGGGAGGCTACACCGGTGTGGTAGGCACCCTTGATACGGGGCGTCCCGGCAAGATGGTGGCCCTGCGCTTTGATATGGACTGCAATGAAGTGACCGAGGCCGCAGATGAGGGGCACCGGCCTGCCAGGGAGGGCTTTGCTTCCCTGCATAAAGGCTGTATGCATGCCTGCGGCCATGACGGACATACCACGGTGGGTCTGGCAGTAGCTGAGATACTGGCCAGCCTGAAGGATAAGCTGGCAGGCAAGGTGCGCCTTATTTTCCAGCCGGCAGAGGAAGGCGTGCGGGGTGCCAGGGCCATGGCGGCCAAGGGCGTTACCGATGAAGCAGATTATCTCATCGGTTCCCATTTTATGATGCCCAAGCTTGGTTTTCTGGCCTATGAGGTGCAGAATTTCCTGGCTACCAGCAAGCTGAATGTGGACTTCCAAGGCGTGGCAGCCCATGCCGGCGGCGCCCCAGAGCAGGGGAAAAATGCCCTGCTGGCGGCGGCAGCGGCGGCCCTCAACCTCCATGCCATTACCAGACACAGTGCCGGCAGCAGCCGGGTGAATGTGGGGGTGCTGAGAGCAGGGACAGGACGCAATGTCATTCCTGCTCAGGGGCATATGGAGATTGAAACCCGCGGGGCCACCACGGAAATCAACGATTTTATCAGGGAGCGGGCTGAACAGGTGATAAAAGGCGCGGCCCTGATGTACGATACGGAGGTAAAGGTCACGCCGGTGGGCAGTGCGCCGGGAGGTGCCAACTCCCCAGGCCTGGCAGAAAAAATCAGGCAGGCAGGGGAGAGATTGGGATGCTTTGATTGCCTGACGGATGCTTATGACATGTGCGGCAGTGAGGACTTCACTTACTTTATGGAGCGCATGCAGTCAAAGGGCAAGGAGGCCGCCTACATCATTATCGGTGCCTCGCTGGCAGCTATCAATCACAATGACAGGTTTGATTTTGACGAGCACGCCATGGTGCTGGCAGCAGAACTGCTGGCGACCACGACAGCGGATTTGCTTAGTGAAGAGGTGAGTGGATGATATCCCGGGAGCGTATGGCCCGTGATTTTGCGGCCATGGAAAAATGCAGTGACACTGCGGGGGCGGAGGGGATTACCCGCCTGGCCTTTACGGACAGTGACTGGCAGGGCCGGGCATATATCATCAAGGAAATGAAGGCTGCAGGGCTGACGGTGCGGGAGGACGCCTTTGGCAATGTCATCGGGCGGCTGGCAGGCACGCAGAACGATTTGCCGCCGGTGCTCTTCGGCTCCCATGGGGACAGTGTGCCCAGCGGGGGGAATTATGACGGGGCAGTAGGCATCTTGTCTGCCCTGGAGGTTATCCGCAGCCTGCAGGAAGAGGGCTTTGTGCCGGAGCATCCCCTGGAAGTGGTGCTCTTCATGTGCGAGGAATCCAGCCGCTTCGGGGCTGCTACCCTGGGCAGCCGGGCCATGCGGGGCAAGCTTTCGTTAGAGGATCTACAGCGCTTGCAGGATGCCGGGGGGAAGAAGCTCTATGAGGTGCTGCAGGCCAGGGGGCTCCAGCCTGATAACCTAGAGTTTGCCCGCTATCCTCAGCCACCCAAGGCGTTTTTTGAAGTGCATATCGAGCAGGGCAAGGTGCTGGAGCATGCTAAAATTCCTTTAGGGGTTGTGACTGGTATCGCCGCACCTACGCGCTTGCGCCTTCATTTGCATGGCAAGGCTGACCACAGCGGCGCCACCCCCATGAACCTGCGCCATGACGGCCTGTGTGCGGCGGCGGAGATTGTCCTGAAACTGGAAGCTTTGGCTGGGGCCCAGACAGAGCCACCGGTGGTTGGTACCGTGGGCATACTGAAGGTGCATCCCGGGGTCATGAATGTTATCCCCGGGGAATGCGAGCTGGGGATTGATATCCGCAGCATCTCTGCAGCAGCCAAGGATAAAGTGGAAGGCGAACTGCGGCAGGCTCTGGAGGAAATCTGCCAGCGCAGGGAGCTGGAATATGATCTTGAGGAAATATCCAAGGAAGTGCCGGTGGAAATGCGTCCCGGTATGGTGGATTTTTTGACGGAGAGGTGCCGGCAAGCAGGGGAAGCGTGCTTGGCCATGCCCAGCGGCGCCGGCCATGATGCCATGCACTGGGCAGATTTCGCCCCGGTGGGCATGCTCTTCATCCCCTGCAGGGAGGGCATCAGCCACAACCCGGCAGAAGATGCGTCCCTGGATGATATTGTCAAAGTGGCCAAAGTTTTGGAGGAAGCAGTAAAGGCGGCTTCCAGCAAGAGTACGGTTTTTAAGTAAGATATGGCAAAATAAAATGGCAGCTGCACGTTGTTATGACGCGCAGCTGCCAATTTTTTTTACGTTATATTCACACTGGTGACTCCCTGGATCTTTCGCAGGGACTCGATGATGTCGGCGCTTTTCATGCCCTTGTTGTTAAATACATCAAACTCGATATAGAGGGTTTTCTCCTCTTCGCCCTCGGCCTCG
>CAJOIN010000158.1:4637-7768 GCA_905234515.1 uncultured Selenomonas sp. | reverse complement strand
TTTCAACGACGTTAACTTCGAGATATCCCGGGGGGATAAGGTGGGCTTTGTGGGCCCTAACGGCGCGGGCAAAACTACCCTTATGCGCTGCCTCATGGGCCTGGAGGAAACGGACGGAGGCACGGTGTCTTTTGATACCAATGCCACCATTGGCTATGTAGAACAGCAGGCGGATTTTGGCACAGGAAGCCTTTATGAGGAATTCAAACGCGCCTTTGAAGACATCATTGAGCTGGGCCAGCGGAAAAAGGAACTGGAAAAGGCCATTGCCCAGCAGCACGATGAGGAGACCCTGGCGGCTTACGGCCGGGTGGTGGAACGCTTTGAGCTCCTGGGGGGCTATGATTACGAAAGTCGTATCCGTCGCATTGCCTTCGGTCTTGGCTTTACGGAGGAAGAGTTCAAGAAGAATGTGCAGCATTTCTCCGGGGGACAGAAGACCCGCATCTGCCTGGCCAAGGCCTTGCTCAGGGAGCCGGATTTCCTGTTCCTGGATGAGCCTACCAACCATCTGGATATCAGGATGATTGAGTGGCTGGAGGGCTTCTTGAAGACCTACAGCGGCGGCGTGCTGATTATCTCCCATGACCGCTACTTCCTGGACCGCATTGCCACCCATATCTTCGAGCTGGCGGGCAAGACCGTCACCAGCTATCACGGCAACTACACCTACTATATGAAGGTGAAGACGGAGCGCCGTGCAGCCCTGCAGTCGGCTTATGAGAAGCAGCAGGAGCATATCAAGAAGACTGAGGAGTATATCCGCCGCTACAAGGCGGGCATCAAGGCCAAGCAGGCCCGGGGGCGCCAGAGCCAGCTGAACAGGCTGGACCGCATTGTGCTGCCTCCTGAGACAGCTACCTTTAATTACTTTGCCCTGAACGCTCCTCCGGAGTGCGCCCAGCGGGTGGCGGAGATGGAGGAGGTTTCCTTCTCCTTTGGCAATCAGGAGGTCTTCAAAGATATCAACTTGTTGATCCGCAACGGTGACGGCGTGGCCCTGGTGGGCCCCAACGGGGCAGGCAAGACCACCCTGCTGCGGGTACTGGTGGGTGAGCTTGCCCCCCAGTCCGGTCAGGTGAAAATCGGCAGCCGGGTGAAAATTGGCTATTTCTCCCAGCAGCATGAAGGACTCCATATGGAGAACACGGTGCTGGATGAAATCATCTATGAGTACGGCATGGATGAGGAACAGGCTAGAAAATACTTGGGAGCCTTTCTTTTCCATGGTGATGAGGTGCTGCGCCGCATCGGGGAACTGTCCGGCGGTGAGCAGTCACGGGTGGCCTTCCTGAAGCTGATGCTGACGGGGGCAAACTTCCTGGTGCTGGACGAGCCCACCAACCATCTGGACATTCCCGCCCGGGAGGCAGTGGAGGAGGCTTTGATGGCCTATCCCGGCACCTTCCTGGCAGTGTCCCATGACCGCTATTTCCTGGACAAGGTGGCCAACTGCACCCTGGAGCTCACGGAAGACGGCCTTACGGAGTATACCGGGGGCTACAGCTATTATTTAATGAAGAAGGAAGCTGAGGCTGAAGAGGAAGCCGAGGAGCGGGCAGAACGGGAAGCTGAGGAGCGCCGCCAGCAGGAGAAGCGGGCTAAGGCCAAGCCTGCCCAGGAAACGGCTAAAATGGCCAAGCAGAAGGAAGAGGCAGAGCGAGGCCGCATCCAGAGCATGAGTGATGCCAAGCGCGCGGAAATGATCCAGCGGGCCGAGGCGGAAATCGCCATGGCGGAGGCAGAGCTCAAAGGGCTGGAGTACGAGATGAACCAGCCGGAGGTCCAGGCAGACCCGGAAAAGAGCCAGCAGATTGCCGAGGCCTACGCTGCCAAGGAAAAGGAAATCGAGGAGCGCTATGAGAAATGGGCGCAGCTGACGGAGGCGTAAGTCATGATGAAAGCGGGCAAAGGCACAGCCGGGCAGCAGCTGGTCCTACAGGGACTGGAGGCAGAGGAAGAGCTGGAAGGTGTAGTGGACAGCATCATCTTCGCATCGGATGACGGCAACTTTGCCGTTTTCCGCCTGCAGCCGGTGAACACCAACAGCCGCACCAGCGTTACCATAGGCTGCGAGCCCCCGTTGGTGGGGCAGCAGGTTCATCTGAAAGGGCGCTGGGTGACACATCCCCGTTTCGGACAACAGTTCAAGGCTGAGAGCATGCATCTTTCCTCACCTACCAGCGTGGCAGGTATAGAGCGCTTCCTGGCTTCCGGTGTCATTGAGGGCGTCGGTGCGGTAAATGCCAAACGTCTGGTGCGCCACTTCGGCGAGCAGACCTTGGATATTATAGAGAACCATCCCCACAGGCTGCAGGAAGTAGAGGGAATCGGCAAAAAGACGGCGGAAAAGATTGCCGAATCCTACAGGGCTCAGTCTGAGCTCAGGGAAATCATGATATGGTTGGAAAGCCATGGTGTTTCCGGTACTTATGCGGCCCGTATCTTCAAGCAGTACGGTTCCTTTGCTCTGGAGGTTTTGGAAAGCCACCCCTACAGGCTGGCCAGGGAAGTAGAAGGCATTGGTTTTGCCACGGCAGATGCCATTGCCGGCGCTTTGGGGTTCATGAATGATGATGAAGGAAGGGTGGCGGCAGGCATTGACTATGCTCTGCAGAATGTTTCTCTTTCAGGCCATTGCTGCATACCGGAAGACCCTTTGGTACAAAAGGCTGCCAAACTGCTGCGGGTAGATAATGAGCGGGTGCGTGAGGTATTGAAGCGCCAGCTTAGCCGGGAGGCACTGGCGGTGGAGTACCAAAAGGAGGGAGTGGAGGCTCTCATCTATCCCCCCTATCTCTATCGGGCAGAAACAAGGGCCGCCAGGAAACTGCTTTATCTGCAGAAATATGCAGATGAGTACAGGGGGGCTGATTCGGAGGCTGTCATTTCAGGCTGGGAGAAGCGTACAGGTGTCAGCCTGGCGGAAGGACAGCGTGAAGCTCTGCGGGCAGCCCTGGCTTATGGCGTAATGGTGCTTACAGGGGGCCCTGGTACGGGAAAGACCACGGTGGTGCGGGGCATACTTGACCTGTTGGAAGGCATGGGGCTTACGGTGTTGCTGGGAGCTCCTACAGGCAGGGCGGCTAAGCGGCTGTCTGAAGCTACCGGTCATAAGGCTATGACGGTAC
>CAJOIN010000158.1:0-4622 GCA_905234515.1 uncultured Selenomonas sp. | reverse complement strand
AAACGGGGATGAGCAGCTGGAAGCTGATGTCATCATTCTGGATGAGGTTTCCATGATGGACATTGTGCTCATGGCGCATTTCCTGGAAGCGGTGCCTGATGGCTGCCATCTGGTGCTGGTGGGTGATGAGGATCAGTTGCCAGCAGTGGGGCCTGGCTCGGTGCTGAAAGATATACTGCGCTCAGGGGTGGTGCCCAGCGTCTGCCTGACAGAGGTTTTCAGGCAGGGCGAGGGCAGCGGCATCGTTATGAATGCCCATGCCATCAACCAGGGGCGTCTGCCCAAGTGCGATGAGTTAGGGCAAGGGGACTTCCAATTTATCCCCCTGCCTGATGGGGAGAGTACGGCGGCGATGGTGGTTCGTCTCTGTCAGGAACTGCTGCCCCAGGAGGGGTGGTCCCCTTTGCACGACGTGCAGGTGCTTTCCCCCATGCATAAGCAGGAGTGCGGCACGGAAAGCCTTAATAAGCTTTTGCAGCAGGCTTTGAATCCGCCTGCCCCCCATAAGCCGGAGTTTAAGAATTCTGTGCAGACCTTCCGCCTGGGTGACAAAGTCATGCAAATCAAGAACAATTACCAGAAGCGGGTGTTCAACGGCGACATTGGCTATATTGTGCAGATGGAGCCTGGCAAAGCCAGTGTGAAATACGCTGATGACTTGATTGTTGACTACGAGAAGAACGAGCTTATTGAATTGCAGCTGGCTTATGCCATGAGCGTGCATAAGAGCCAGGGCAGCGAATACCCCATCATTATCTTGCCATTGGTTCCTGGCCACTATGTGATGCTGCAGAGGAATCTGCTTTATACGGCAGTGACCAGAGCCAAGCAGCGGGTGATTCTGCTTGGCAGTCAGGCCGCCTTGAACACAGCGGTGGAAAACGACCGCACCAGGCGGCGTTATACCTTGCTGGCAGAAAGGCTGGCAGGGGAAATAGACTCTTGACCTAAGCAATTATATCTGTTAATCTAGCGATAAAGGAATATTTAGAAAATATCTTGCTACGGGGAGGTTTTCAATATGAAGATTGCAATGGCAAACGACCATGCAGGCACTCATCTGAAGAACGAAATCAAGGCTTATCTTGAGAGTGAGGGCCATGAGGTGAAGGACTTCGGCACCTATGATGAGGAGTCCTGCGACCTGTCTGATTTTGTATATCCTGCGGCCTTGTCCGTGGCCAAGGGTGAGTGTGAGCGCGGTATCTTCGTGGACGGTGTGGGCTACGGCAGCGCCATGATTGCCAACAAACTCAATGGCATCTACGCCGTGGTGTGCCAGGATCCCTTCTGTGCCCAGCTGGCCCGTGAGCATAATGACTCCAATGTGCTGTGCCTGGGAGGCAAGATAATTGGTGGCGCCATCGCCATGGAAACGGTGAAGACCTGGATGCATACGGACCCCCTGACGGCAGAGAAATACCGCCGCCGGGTGCAGAAAGTGAAGGAAATAAACGACAAGCATTGCGTGGAGGTAAAATGAGGCCCGCAAGGCTGAAGGGGCTCGTGCTGGCAGCTTTGCTGGCAGGGGCCTCTTTGGCTATTCCAGGATACGCAGAGGCGGTGCCAGTAGAAAAGACACTGCCTGTTGGCTCCCTGAGCACCTCTGAAGCAGTGCCGCTCACCTATAGTTGGGACCAGGATTGGTTTAGGAGGGACAGCTACCTTTATAACCACCAGCTGGCCAGGGTGTGCGGCGCCCTTTCCTCCACTGTTTATCTTCAGGACAGCGGTGCCCTGACCAGGCTTTGGTCAGAGCTGGGAGGCCAGGCTGATTCCATACGTGACTATCATTACAAAATGGTGGAGCCGGAGTACAAGGACAAGAGCGCCTATAGCTTCGGTTTGATGGATTTGCCTGGAGGAAGAACGCTGGTATTGGTGGCTATTCGCGGCACCAATGGCCAGCAGGAATGGATAAGCAATCTCAACATGGCTGATTCCACCCAGCGAAAACAGCGGTACCATGAAGGCTTTGAAAAGTCCGCAAGGCTGCTGCTTCAGGACCTTTATGATTACCTGCAGGCTGAGGGAGTGGAGCCGGATACGGCCTGCTTCCTCATTACAGGTCACAGCCGGGGGGCGGCAGTGGCAGATTTGGTGGGGGCATTCCTGGACAGGCAGGAACCCGCCGAAGATGGCCGTGTCTATGCAGTATCTCCGGAGCAGGTCTATACTTATACCTTTGCTACTCCCAGCAGCTGTACGGTCATAGGGGAGCGACGGGCCGGGCTTTACCACAATATCTTCAATATCATCAACCCTGAGGATGCAGTGCCGGAGCTGCCCTTTAAGGGAGGCTCCTGGGACTATGGCAATTTTGGCGTCAGCCTTTACCTGCCCACTGCTACCAAGCTCAAGGGTGACAGGGAACGGTATGATCAGCTGGCAGCGGATATGTCTGTGACCTTTAGCCAGCTCACGGGCAGGACGTTCAAGCCTATGCCCCATAGTGAGGACTTTGCCAGGGCTGTGAAGAATATGCAGTGGGTAGTCGGTTCCGTTGAAAAATTCTACAAGCGCCGGGGCAAGCTGGGGCACAGTGGCATGGTACATGCCATTGAAAAAACCATGCCAGTGACAGAGGACGGCCAGCAGACGGGTAATGTAGCAGGTATTACGGAAGTTCTGCAGGAAAAGAACCCAGAAGTGGCACAGGCTGCTTTGAATATGCATTCCGCTGATACATATAACGCTTGGATTCTGTCAGAAGAACCTCATAAACTTTACATGCGCGGTACACCTACTTTATGCCGTCTGCAAGTAACGGCAGAAGGTGGACAGCAGACAAGAGTGAAGCTGCTGGAAGGGCAGATTCCTTTGGAAATCACCCTTTCCCTGCCAGAAGGTGAAGCGGTGTCTGCCTATAAAGATGGAGAGGTAAGCCAGCAGCCTCACAGTGTAGATCCTGAGCTGAAATCCTATAGCCGTATGGCCACTTTTATTGTGCCTGAGGGGGAGCGGCTGGAGGTTCAGGTGAAGGCCCCCCAGGAGGGAGGCAAGATTGCCTTTGAGCTGGCCACCACTCTGGAAGCCAACAGGGAAAATGGATTGGACAAGATGCAAAAGCCTCTTTCATCTGTGCAGCGTACTTTGAAGCCGGGAGAGTCGGCCAGCTTTGTGATTGACAACAGAGAAGCCAAGGAAGTCAAGGAGAAGAAGGCGAAGCCCTGAACTCCTGCTTTTAGGCGCTTTATCTTGCAAAAGAGAAGGAAACAGTTTACAATATTACTAACTATCGTCTAGATTTTAGTAATCATAAATTTCCTTAATGATAGGGGGCAAAACATGAAGCGTGTTTCCGTTGAATTAGTGCCACGTGATGAAGAGAGTCTGCGTGGAGAGCTGGAACTATTGAAGAGCTACCATGGGAAAATAAACGTTATCAACATACCTGATCTCCTGCGTCTGCCGCTGCGCAGCTGGGAGGGGGCAGGTATAGCTCAGGATTATTTTGGTACGGTGATGCCCCATATCAGAGCCATGGACGTGGATTTGGACCGTGAACTTTCCATGAAGGAATATTTGCGTGAGCACCGTATCACGGAGGTGCTGGTCATTGAGGGCGACCCGCCCCAGGATATGCTCCATAAGGTTTATCCTACCCAGTCCACCGATGTTATCCGCAAGTTCCATGAGGAAATGCCGGAGGTGAAGGTCTACGCCGGCATTGACCAGTACCGCTCTTCCATGCGGGAGGAGCTTTACCGGGTGCGCCGCAAGAAGCAGGCGGGGGCAGCAGGTTTCTTCACCCAGCCCTTCTTTGATATGCGTTATTTGGAAGTCTATGCGGACATGCTCCGGGGCATGGAGGTTTATTGGGGAGTGTCCCCGGTCATGAACAGCCGTTCCCAGAGCTATTGGGAGAGGAAGAACAATGTGGTCTTCCCCCATGATTTCCGTCCCACCCTTGAGTGGAGTGTGGACTTTACCAAGAAGGTTATGGACTTTGCGGAAGCGAAGGGCAGCAGCCTGTATGTGATGCCCATCAAGACCAATCTGGAAGCCTATCTGGCCGGCATCTTTTGATGGCCGGTATGAAATAATGTGCATATAGGAGAGTGTTAAATGTTTAAGATACTGAAGAAAGAGGAGTGGTCTCCCAGCGTTTTCGCCATGGAGATTGAGGCACCCCGGGTGGCAAAGAAGGCCCAGGCAGGGCAGTTTATTGTCCTGCGCGTGAATGAAGAGGGGGAGAGGATTCCTCTCACCATTGCAGATTTCAACCGGGAGACGGGCGCTGTGCTGATCGTATCGTGTTCCAGGTTATTGGTGCCTCCACTATGAAGCTGGCTGAGCTCAATGTGGGAGATTCCATTGTGGACTTCGTAGGTCCCTTGGGCCAGCCCTCCGAGATTGAGAAATTCGGCACCGTGGTAGTAGTGGGCGGCGGCATTGGCGTTGCTCCCACCTATCCCATTGCCCGTGCCATGAAGGAAGCAGGCAACAAGGTCATCGCCATCATGGGCGCCAAGACCAAGGATATCCTTATTATGGAGGAGGAGATGAAGGCCGTCACCGACGAGGTAGTGGTGACCACCGACGACGGTTCTTACGGCATGAAGGGTTTTGTCACCAATGCGGTGCAGGCTCTGGTGGACCGCGGTGAGAAAATTGACCAG
>CAJOIN010000157.1 GCA_905234515.1 uncultured Selenomonas sp. | reverse complement strand
AGAGGACCTCATCCACCGCTTACGCCAGAAACATGCCACCGGCATGTTTCTACCCTTCCCCAAAGGGGAAGGCTTTTTCGTCAACAAATAATAGAAAGATCACTCAAACTCCGCGCCCAGGGATGGGCGCCGCGCCGCTCGTTCCCATGGATGGGAACAAGTGGCGCTGTTTTCTTTGGTTACTTTCTTTGTCAACACAAAGAAAGTAACACCACTAGCCATGCCCGTCAGCGAACCTCATCCACCGCTTACGCCAGAAACATGCCACCGGCATGTTTCTACCCTTCCCCAGAGGGGAAGGCTTTTTCGTCAATGAGTATAAATCACTGCCTCATAGGCCCGCAAGACCCCCAGGGTGCTGCCGGGTACGCTTTCCAGCAGCAACTCCGCCCCTGCCATCTCCGGCAGTTCATAGCTCCTCGCTTCCCCGCTGAAATTCACCAGGGTGTAGACCGAGCGCCCACCCAGCCGCCGCCTGAAGGCCATAATGGCAGGGTCATCCGGCAAAAGCTCTGTGTAATCTCCCTGCTGCAGCACCTCGGCAGCCTCGCCGGAGCAGCGCAGCCTGGCCAGCTTGCGGTAGAAGCTCAGGACGGAATCCCCGTCCCTGGCCTCCACGGTCACGCACTGGCGGGGGAAGTCCTCATGGACGGGCAGCCAGGGTGTGCCTTGGGTAAAGCCTGCATGTTTCTCCTCGCTCCACTGCATGGGGGTCCGGGCGTTGTCCCGGCTGTAGCGCTGCACAATCCTCAGGGCTTCCGCCGGGCTTTTGCCCTCCTTCAGGGCTATCTCATACTGGCCCTGGGTGGAAATATCGTTATAGGCCTCAATGCTGTCCCAGGCCACATTCCCCAGTCCCAGCTCCTGGCCCTCGTAGATAAAGGGGGTGCCCCGCAGGGTCATAAGCAGCACAGCCATGGCCTTGGCCGCCCGCTCCTTGTCCGCCTCTGCCGGGAAATAATGCTCCACGCAGCGCATCTGGTCGTGGTTTTCAAAAAACACGGGGTACCAGCCATTTTCTGCCGTGGCCTGCTGGCTCTCTGTCAGCACCTGCTTCAGCTTGGGGATAAGCTCCGGCCGGTAGCCTGTGGCCTGGCACCAGATTTCTCCCGTGGGAAATTCCAGATTCGTATGGGAGAATTCAAAGAGCATATCGAAGGCACCCTTCTCCCCCACCCATTTATCCAGTTCCTCGGGGCTGATGCCGTTGGCCTCCGCCACGGTGAAAATATCGTGGCCCGCAAAGACCTTTTCCTTGAACTCGTGGAGAAAGTCCAGGATGCCGGGGGTATTGGCTATCATGCTGTGGATATTCACCAGCCCGTCGTCGCTGTCCGGCTCCCCGTCCTTAAATTCCTCCGGTTTCTTGATGTAGACAATGGCATCAATGCGGAAGCCCCCCACCCCCTTGTCCAGCCAGAAATTGGCTGCTTCGTAGAGGGCTTGCCGCACGGCGGGATTTTCCCAGTTCAGATCCGGCTGGGCTGGGGCAAAGGTGTGGAGATAATACTGCTGCCTCGCCTCGCACCAGGTCCAGGCGCTGCCCCCGAAGATGGAGCGCCAGTTGGTGGGTGCCGAGCCGTCGGGCTTGGGGTCACGCCAGATATACCAGTCGGCGTGGCGGCTTTCTCTGGAGCTTGCCGAGTCAATAAACCAGGGGTGCTTGTCGGAGGAGTGGTTATAGACCAGATCCATCACCATGCGGATGCCCCGCTCCCTGCCTTCGGCAATCAAATGCTCCATATCCTCCATGCTGCCGTAGGAGGGGTCGATGGCGGTAAAGTCCGCAATATCATAGCCGTTGTCCACCATGGGGGAGGGATACACCGGAGTCAGCCAGATGGCCCCCACCCCCAGGGTTTTCAGATAGTCCAGCTTTGCGGCAACGCCCCTGAGGTCTCCCGTGCCGCTGCCCGTGGTGTCAAGGAAGCTCTTGGGATAGATTTGATAGACGGTGGTTTTCTGCCACCATTTTAAGTCCTGCATGTTCATACTCCGTTAAAATACCAGCACAGGGGTCTCGTTGACGGTTACAGGCTCATCCTCCACCTTTTGCATCTGGGGATAGTCCGCGCTGTTGGTAACAGCCATGATAACCGTAGTCTGGTAGCCCGCCTCTTTAATCACCGCCTGGTCGAAGCGAATCAGGGGGGTACCGGCCTTCACCTTGTCACCCTGCTTCACCAGTGCGGTAAAGCCTTTGCCATTCAGTTTCACCGTGTCAATGCCGATGTGGATAAGGATCTCTGCCCCGTTCAGGAAGCGCAGGCCGATGGCGTGGAGGCTTTCCTCCATAATCATGGTCACTTCCCCGTCTGCAGGAGCCACCACCGTATCACCGCTTGGCTCAATGGCAACGCCGTCCCCCATCATCTTCTGGGAGAACATATCGTCCTTGACCTCGCTCATATCAATGAGCTGTCCCGACACGCAGGCCCTTAGCTTCATGGCCAGGCTGCTGTCCATTGCTGCTCCCTTGGGGGCAGAAGCCTGCACTGCCGCGCCCTCAATTTTCTCACCCTTCAGCAGGGCGTCAAAGTAGCTGCGCACCTGGGGCACGGAAAGGCCCACAATCACCTGGACGGCCTTGCCGTTCTTCACCAGGCCGAAGGCACCGGCCTTGGTGAACTTGCCCACCGGGGCCACCTTGTCAGGATCTGCCACCGTCACCCTGAGGCGGGTGGCGCAGTTGGTTACTTCCTTGATATTGTCCGGGCCGCCCAAGGAATCCAGGAAAACCTTGGCCCTGATGGCCAGGGCGTTATCCGCCAGGCCCATATCCTCCATTTCCTTCTTGGCCTTGTACTCTGCCTTGGAGAAAAGCTTATCCTCCACATCATCAGCCGTGCGGCCGGGAGTCGCATAGTCAAACTTCAAAATCAGGGCGCGGAAGACCACAAAGTAAATGGCCGTAAAGCACAGGCCCACCGCAATCTGCATCAGGTAAGTACCGGAATGGAAACTGAACAGAGGAATCCAGTTCTGCACAAAGGCATCAATCAGGCCGCCGCCGAAGTTGCCCGCCAGGCCCAGGGCGAAAAGCGTCGTGGACAGGCAAGCGGAGAGCAGGGCATGCACCAGGTACAGGAGCGGTGCCACAAAGAGGAAGGTGAATTCCAGAGGCTCCGTAATGCCGCAGAGCATGGCGGTAAGAGTTGCCGGGATGAGGAGAGCCGCCGTCTTCTTCCTTTTCTCCGGCCTTGCGCACATGTAGATAGCCAGGGCCGCACCGGGCAGGCCGAAAATCTTGGAGCTGCCATGGAGGGCAAAGCCCCCTTCCGGGAACAGCTCAGCCAGGGACTTGCCGCTGACCGCAAAATCATTCAAATGCTGGAGCCAGTAAGCCTGAATGCCCCCGTCGCAGACCGCCGGGCCGAAGATAAAGGGCAGATAGATGAAATGATGCAGCCCCGCAGGCAGGAGAATTCTTTCCGAGAAAGTATAAGCCCAGACACCGACCAATCCACTGGTCTTGAGGAAGTCCTGGAACTGCATGATGGCGTGCTGCACAGCAGGCCACACCAGACAGAAGACGAAAGCCAGGGGAATCATCACCGCAAAGCCCACAGCCACCACGAAGGCAGGCCCCCTGAAAATGCCCAGCCAGTCGGGGATATTCGTATCATAGAAGCGATTGTGCAGATAAGCCGTCACGCAGGCAATGAGGATGGCCCCCAGCATGCCCATATCCAAAGTCTTGATATTGGCAATCATGGCAAGCCCCGTGCCTGCCCCCGCCGCCTGGCTGTAATCCACGCCGAAGTAGGAGCCGTGGAGGGTCAATAGCCCTGCGATGAAATAGTTGAAGAGCATGTAGATAACGAAGCCCTCCATGGCACAGCGGGCCGGTTCCTTTTTGGCAAAGCCGATGGGCACCGCTATGGCAAAGAGAATGGGCATCTGGCTGAACACCGTCCAGGCTCCCTGCTCCACTACAAACCAAAAATCATACCATAAAGTTCCCTGAGCGGCGATGCTGCCCAATATCCCCTCATTCTTGCAGATAATGGACACAGCCACCGCCAGACCGAAGAATGCAAAGAAGATGACCGGCGTATACATGGCGCCGCCAAAGCGTTGCATTCCCTGCATCAGATTTTCCTTACTGATGGTCATTGTAATACCTCCCAGTTCATCAGATTCAGTATTGCTTTGCTGAGTAGAGGATAACGCAAAAAAGACGCGAGCACAATAGCTTCGCGCCTTTCTGGCACAGCAGACGGCATCTGTATTTTGTTACATTTCATGTACTTTGTTACATTGGTCTTTTGCTTTCTTGCAGAGGACGGACCATACCGTATGCTGTATCTTAGTATGCGGATTTTGGGCAGGATTTCTTTCCCTCTGTTCTGTTT
>CAJOIN010000156.1 GCA_905234515.1 uncultured Selenomonas sp. | reverse complement strand
AAGAAGTTTAGGGAAAATGTGCTGAGATTTTTGCAGTCAAATTGAGGAGAACTTTTAGTGAAAGCAGCAATAGGTTATGATTCAGGAACACATACGACTATCTAGTATTGTTGTAGAATTGTAGATGGAAACAATGGGCGATGATTATATGATGAATTATCAATTAACAATTTTGGCAGGAAAAATTTTCCTACGACAAGGAAAACAATCAATATCTTCCCAAGGGCTGTGGATTTACAAAGTCGGACTTAGTGGCATGGAAAGTTGAAGAACGCGAATGCAAAGATAACTTGCAACTCGATGATTACGCACAGCTGTTCACAAATTTTAACAGATATTATTCCTTTGAACATATCCCAACCAAATTCGTGCGCGGCAGTGCTAAAGAGCCGGATTGCTTTGACGATGAAACATGCTTGCTGCTCAAAGCAGATGACGGAATTGCCTTAGTGGTGGGCTGTTCCCATCAGGGCATATTGAACATTACCGCTACCGTGAAAGAGCGGACGGGGCTTCCGGTTCGGCGCATCATTGGCGGCATTCATTTGAGCGGCGAAGGGCAGGAGCGCATGGACAGGACGCTGAATGAACTGAAGCAGCTCGGTGTCCGTGAGTTCAATCTTTGCCACTGTTCCGGCGCAAATGTACCGGGGAGAGTTTCTACGGGAACTGTCATTAAATTAGATTGAGGAGAGGCAGCAAATGGTGCACAGGATTTTTTTGTGTGGCGAAGTACTCAAAGGTATACATTCCATTGTGCAAAAGATGTGAAGATATATGAAAGCTACAAGAAAAGCATACCGCAGGCTGACGTGCTCCATTGCCATTGCACTGTTATCCACCTGGGGGGGATATTTGCATAATCCTGCCACAGTCCTGGCGCAGGAAACCAACATCAGTGAATCGTATGAAGATAATATTTATGGCAACCATAGCGATAGCAGCCTGTCAGCCTGGGATCCCGATAAAGGCGGAGACGGCCATATAATAAACTACTTGGATGGCACCAACGGTATGGTCTATGGGGCCTTGCTCAGCAGCGCCAGCGTAACCGGCAATACTGTCAACGCCTACGACGGCACAACCTCCTTCCTCATAGGCGGCGCAACTGCCGGTGCTTTTTATGTCATAGGCAACACCGTCAATTTCAACGATGGCGTTACCGGTACCATCATTGGCGGTTACGCCGCATCGAGTGGCAATGCCGAGGAAAATACCGTCAATATCTCCGGCGGCACCGTCAACTACAAGCTTAACGGCAAGCAGATAAGTCATCAGCAGGTTCTCGACATTATCAAGGCATCAAAAGGCTGATTAAAAAGAAACTCTAAAAACCCTTCTTTTCTTTCTTACTGCGCAAAGTGGAGCAGTAACAAAATTTGATGAAGGCTTATGGGGAACGCTGGTGGATTACATGACCGTATACAGCAAGGACGATATCAGCGTGACATTCAAGGATGGTACGGAAATTCATATAGGGTAACAGTGGCACGGGCAAAGTCTCGTGCCAATTTTCTTGTATTCCTTTCTTATTTTATGGTAGAATAACTGTTATGTGAGTTCGTAGAGGTTGCAAATAGATAAGATACGCTCTGAGATATTGTTGTGGGGCGTAACACAAAGGCTCGGAACTTAGTCGTAGCAAGGCTTTCTGATACTCGCATACGATAATATATATGAACTACCTTTCGTAATTTTGAACCCCCTTAGGAACTTCAAAAAAGAAAAAAGTGTGTTTGTATCAATTTTATACTACAATTGGAGGTTTTTATTTGGCTGCTATAACCTATGAGCTCATCAAGCAGGATGAGACCACCGGGGCCAGAGCTGGTATCATACATACTCCCCACGGTTCCTTTCCTACGCCTATTTTCATGCCCGTAGGAACTCAGGCGTCTGTGAAGGGGGTCTCTCCGGAGGAACTGAAGGATCTGGGGGCGGGTATCATCCTTTCCAACACCTACCACCTGTTCCTGCGACCAGGCATGGAACTGGTGAAGGAAGCTGGCGGTCTGCATAAGTTTATGCACTGGGATGGAGCCATCCTCACAGACAGTGGCGGCTTCCAGGTTTTCAGCTTGGGGGAACTGAGGAAAATCACGGAGGAAGGTGTGACCTTCCGCTCTCATTTGGACGGTTCCAAGAAGTTCCTTTCCCCAGAGGTGTCCATGCAAGTGCAGATGTGTCTGGGCTCTGATATTGTCATGGCTTTTGACGAGTGTGTGCCTTATCCGGCTGACCACGACTATGCCAAGCGTTCCACGGAGCGTACTTTGCGGTGGGCCAAGCGTTGCCAGGACACTATGACGGCACCCAACCAGGGGCTCTTCGGCATTGTTCAGGGGGGCATGTACAAGGACCTGCGTGAATGGCATGCCAAGGAAATGGCGGCTATGGACTTCCCAGGCTACGCTGTGGGCGGCCTTTCTGTGGGTGAGCCTAAGGAGCTTATGTATGAGATGCTTGACTACTCCACAGAGCATCTGCCCAAGAACAAGGCTCGCTACCTGATGGGGGTAGGTACCCCTGACCATCTGGTGGAGGCGGTGGCCCGGGGCATTGACATGTTCGACTGCGTCTATCCTACCAGGGTGGCCCGGAATGGCATGGCCATGACCTGGGAGGGGCGTCTGGTGATGAAGAATTCCGCCTTTACCCATGACCATCATGTGCTAGAGGAAGGCTGTGGCTGCTATGCTTGCCGCAACGGTTATACCCGTGCCTATATCCGTCATCTGGTAAGAGCTGGGGAGATTTTCGGTCTGCGCCTCTTGTCCCTGCACAATCTCTTCTTCCTGGAGGAGTTCGTGCGGCGCATGCGTACGGCCATTCTGGAGGACAGGTTTCCGGCTTTCCGGGCAGATTTCCTGTCCAATTACAATCCTAGGGGGAGCAAATAATTAATAAAAAGGAGTGCATCATACTATGAGCCCAGATATGGTAGCGGCCCTCGGCACCTGGGGGCCTATCCTGATTATGGTGGGGGTCTTCTACCTTCTCCTGTACCGTCCTCAGAAAAAAGAGCAGAAGCGTCGTCAGGAAATGCTTGACAGCCTGAAAACTGGGGATGAAGTCATTACCATCGGCGGTATCTACGGGATTATCACAGCTTTGGATGAAAAGAGCGTTCATTTGAAGATAGCCAATCAGGTGGAGATCAAAGCCGCCAGGTCCGCCATTGCCAGCCTGACCTCTAGCGAGGCCTGAGATGGAAGGGGATAAGCGGGAGCTGAGGAAGAAAATCCTCAGGGTCCGCCGGTCTTTGACGGCTTCATATCGGCAGAAAGCCAGCTGGGCGATTCTTGCAAGGCTTTACGAGCTCGAAATTTATCAGCAGGCCTCCTCCGTCATGGCTTATGCTTCCATGCCGGACGAGGTCCAGCTGGAGGAGCTATTGGCTCATAGCCTGGGCCAAGGCAAAAGGATGGGCCTTCCCTATGTCATTGCCAAGGGGCTGATGGGAGCTGTCAGGTTGCCGGATATGGAATCTCTGGTAGAAGGCGCCTACGGTATTCCTACTGTGTCAGAGGAGAAGCGGGAGCTTTTGCCCGCCGGTTCTTTTGACCTGGTGTTGGTGCCCGGGGTAGCTTTTGCTGAGGATGGCTCAAGACTTGGCATGGGGGCAGGTTTCTATGACAGGTTCCTGTCCGAAAGGGAGCCCCAGGCCCGCCGCATCGCTCTTTGCTTTGACTGCCAGCTGGCAGAGGAAATACCCATGGAAGCGCATGACCAGCGGGTGGAGGCCATCATCACCGAGACCCGCTTCATAGATTGCCGCAGAGGGAACTGAATGACCCTCGCGGCGGATAAGGTGTGATTTTTATGGAAGTAAAAATTGGACTTGCCAAGACCGCCAAGTATGCCACGGGCATCTGCGGTGATTCCTGCGATATTGCGGAGCGTCCCCACGGGGGCATTTCTGCCATCATCGCTGACGGCCAGGGCAACGGACTGGCGGCCCACCATACCAGCAGCTGGGTGGTGAACAAGGCCGTGTCCCTGATTTCTGACGGGGCCCGGGACGGGGCTGTGGCCAGGGCTGTGCATGACTACCTCTACGCCATGAAGGACAAGAAGGTGTCCTGCACCCTGACAGTCCTCAGTGCCGACCTGGACACGGAGACTCTGGTCATCAGCCGGAACTCCAACTGTCCCGTTATCGTGAAGACCGAGGAATATGAGACGGTGTATGATGAGGATGTGAGCCCTATAGGGGTGAACCGCCATATGAAGCCGCTCATGTATGAGATTCCCCTGACACCGGGGATGATGGTGGTGAGCTACACTGACGGCATTGAGCATGCAGGCCGCAAGCGCACCGGCAAGTGCGCAGATTTTGAGAAAATCCTGGAAATAGT
>CAJOIN010000155.1:2807-7201 GCA_905234515.1 uncultured Selenomonas sp. | reverse complement strand
GGCAAATGGATGCGCCCCCTGTTCTTTTTCGCCCCAAAGCAGGGATGAAGCTCTCTTACACGCCCAGCCTCCATAGATGGGCCCCCTCTCCTAAAATCTCAATACTTTACCTTTGCTCGCTGCTTGTTGGTTTCATATTTATGTATCTGAGGCACAGCCTCCGCAATGGAGATATCCTGCACCTCCAGGGGCAGGGCCCCAACTCTTTCCAGGGCCTTCTGGGCACCGGGCCCAATGGCCTCCGCCACCACATAGCGGCAGTCGGACAATCTTTCCACAGCCTCTTGCATGGCTCCCTCATCATGGAAACCATGGCGGCAGGGAGGCTTCCCCGCCCGCCTTTCTATTTCACGGTAAGAGCCGTCCGGCTCCACCTCCAGAATCACAAAACCTTCGCTGGCTCCGAAATGCCTGTCTATCTGCACTCCATCGCTGGAAGCCAGCCCTATGCGGTATGACATTCAATCATCCCCTATACCAAAGATATTCTTGCTGAAATACCTCTCTGCCCTGTCGATAACGGGCAGGACAATATTGCCCCTGATGCCGGAATCCGCCAGCTTCAGAGCAGCGGCCAGGGCCGCGCCGCTGGAGGAACCGGCAAAGATTCCCTCTTGAAGAGCCAGACGGCGCACCGCCTGGAAAGCCTCCTCATCCGTGATCTTATAGACCTGGTCCACCAGGGAAGTGTCCATGGTTTCCGCAATAAAATCATTGCCAATCCCCTCTATCTCATAATCACCATGCTCGCCGCCCCCGATAATGGAGCCATAGGGATCTGCCAGTATGCCCCGTATGCTGGGGTCTCGCTCCTTCAAATACTTCATGATGCCCGTAAAAGTGCCACCGCTGCCGGCGCCGGACACGAAGAAGTCAATCTCACCATCCAGGTCCTCGTAGATTTCCGGTCCCGTAGTCTCATAGTGGCTGCGGGGGTTGGCAGGATTCTCAAACTGCTTCAGGGTGATGGCCCCGGGAATTTCCTGCCTCAGCTTCTCGGCCTTGGCCGCTGCCGCCAGCATCCCTCCGGCCCGGGGCGTGTGCACTAGCTCCGCCCCCAGGGCCCTCATGAGCACCTGCTTCTCGGCAGAAAATTTCTCCGGCACCACGAAAATCACCCGATAGCCCCGATTAAGAGCCGCGAAGGCCACCCCTAGCCCCGTGTTCCCCGCCGTAGCCTCGATGATGGTACCGCCGGGCTTCAGCTTCCCTTCCTTTTCCGCTGCCTTAATCATGGCCCTGCCCACCCGGTCCTTGGCGCTGCCCCCGGGATTCCAAAGCTCAAGTTTGGCAAAGAGCCGGACGCCCTCCGGCAATTTGAAATGTGTCAGCTCAACGAGCGGCGTATGCCCGATGAGCTCCTGCATTGACTTGAAGTATCTCATGGTGATTTTCTCTCCTAAATTTTTCTATATTAAATGCGGCTTGCTTCAATGGCGCTGTTTAGGTCGTAGAGCAGGTTTCCCTTGTCCTCAATCCCCACGGACAGCCTTATGAGATTATCCGTAATGCCAATTTTCTCCCGTGTTTCTTTCGGAATAGCCGCATGGGTCATGGTGGCGGGATGGCAGACCAGACTCTCCACGCCCCCCAGGCTCTCCGCCAGGGCGATAAGCTTCAAGGCCTTGAAGAATCTGCCCACATCATGGCCCTCGGTGAGCTCGAAGGAAATCATGGCGCCGCCGTTCTTGGCCTGCAGCTGATGAACCTCAAATCCCTCATGGCTGGTCAGCCCCGGATAGTAGACCTTCTTCACCTCCAGGCTGCCCTCCAGCCACTCAGCCAGGTATTTGGCATTCTCCACATGGCGGTCCAATCTCACCCCCAATGTCTTGATGCCCCGCAAGAGCAGGAAAGCATCCTGGGGCCCCAGCACCCCGCCGGTGGAATTCTGGATAAAGGCCAGCTGCTCCGCCAGCTCATCGGTGCCTGCCACCGCCAGCCCCGCCACCAGATCGCTGTGGCCCCCCAGATACTTGGTGGCAGAATGAACAACTATATCCGCCCCCAAAGCCAGAGGCTTCTGCAGATATGGGGTCATAAAGGTATTATCCACAATAACCAGCACCCCATGCTTGTGGGCCAGCTCTGCCACCGCCCTGATATCCGTGATGGTCAGCAGGGGATTGGCCGGGCTCTCAATGATGATGCCCTTGACCTCAGGGGTAAAGGCTTTCTCAAGGGCCGCCAAATCTTCTGTGTTCTCCAGGGAATAATCTATCTGGAAGTGGTTGAACACCTTGTCCAGCAAACGGAAGGTACCCCCGTAGACATTGCTGGAAAGCAGGATTTTCTCACCGCTCTTGAACAGGCTCAGCACCGCTGTGATAGCTGCCAGGCCAGAGGCAAAGGCAAAACCTGCTTTGCCGCCTTCCAGCTGGGCAATCAGCGCTTCCAGAGCCGCCCTGGTAGGATTGCCGGTACGGGAATACTCCCAGCCCTCCCGCAGCTCCCCCAAACCATCCTGCCGAAAGGTGGAGGTCTGGTAGATGGGCACGGTGACGGCCCCTGTATGGCGGTCACCGTCAATGCCCCCGTGAATCAGAAGTGTATCAAAGGCTGTATTGCTCATAAAATTGCTCCTTTCAAGGTTACTGTTTCTCTGCCAACAGGAAGTGGATGTTTTCCACGGCCTGCTGGTGGTCCGTGCGCCCTGCGAAGAAGTGGCGCTGTATATCATCGGGATCCTCATGGGTACGTATCACAAAGCCCTCGGCAGAGAGGATTCCCCTCATTTCATCCAGAGAATATCCGTGCCCCATAGGTTCGCCCAGCTGCTCGGTAAGCTCTGCCAGCTGCCGCACCCGGGAGGAAGAATCCAGCTCAAAGGTGTAATCATCCGGGAAATCCAACACAAACTGGCTCCCCGGAGCCGCCAGGGCACTGACAGAACTCACAAACTCCTTAAAGGAGTTCTCCGTCAGGTAATAAGAAACGCCCAGCAAAGAGAAGAAGGTGGGCAGTCCCCGCTGGAAGCCGCTGTGCAAGAGCACCCTGCCCATGTCCTCCTTTTCAAAATCAATGGCCCCATAATGGACATTGGGAGGAATCTCCCAGCGCAGCTTGTGGATGCGCCGCAGCTTGTAGGCCTGGGTGTCGGGATGGTCCAGCTCAAAGACCTGAACCGCCTCGTCGGAATTCCTGAAGGCGAAAGTGTCCATGCCGGCCCCGCAGATTACATACTGACAGGCGCTGTACCGGCCGGTGAAGCGGTCCAGGGCCCTTTCCGCAAAAGCAATGCGGGAAAGAGCAATGGGAGAAAAATACCTGTCCATCTCGTTGAAGACCTGCAGGCTTTCAAAGCCGTATATGGGGAAATGCCTGGCGGCCTCAGCCTTGCCCTTGAGCAGTCCCCCTATCTTGTCGTACTCGTCCTTGCCGATGATGTCATAAGCCAGATAATCGTCAAATATCTTGTTCTTCCCCAGCATGGAATGGTAAGCTCTGGCAAAGGAGCAAAGCTTGGCGGTCATGCTTTCCTGGGCGGCTATCATAGTGATTCCTCCTGTCAAGTGCACATTCGTTCGCGTAAAATCTTTACCGTACCCTTACAACAATCACACTTCATGATTATCACCATCCTTTGGCAATCCCTTTACCTATTTGGCAAAAGGCAACAAAAAAGAGGTTTTGCACAGGAAATGATCCTTGTGCAAAACCTCTGGTTTTTCCAGTCAGTTCGCCGTCGATTGACGTTGAAGCTATGTTACAATATTACACCTATCATGTCAATAGGTATTATAAAAGAAGTAATTTTCTATAAAATAAAACTTATTCCTTCTCCAATGCCTCATGCAGGGTTCTCCAGGCCAGCAGAGCGCATTTCACCCGGGCGGGCATGTTGGAGATATTCTTTAGGGCTATGGCCTCTTCCAAATCCTCCAGCTCATCCTCGTCGGTGATTTCCCGCTTAATCATGGCCATGAATTTCTCCGTGAGGGCCTTGGCCTCCTCCACAGTCTTGCCACGCATCAGGTCTATCATAATGTCCGTGGAGGCCTGGGAAATGGCGCAGCCGGCGCCGGTGAAGGCGGCGTCCTTGACCATGCCCTCCTCCACCTGCAGCTCCAGAGTAATCTCGTCACCGCAGGAAGGGTTATGGCCCTTGCGGCAGCAGGTGGCGCACTCCAGGGGATGCTTGTTCTCCTGGCAGCGGCTGTGCTCGGTGATGACTTCCGTATAAATCTCTTCCAAACTACTCAAGGTGCATGGTCCTCCTTACGCCCTGCAGGGCCTTAAGCCACCTGTCCACATCCTCACGGGTGTTGTAGAGGTAGAAGCTGGCCCGGCAGGTGGCATTCTGCCCTAAATACTTCATCAGGGGCTGGGCGCAGTGATGGCCCGCCCGCACAGCTACCCCCTGGCTGTCCAGGATGCTGGCCACATCATGGGGG
>CAJOIN010000155.1:0-2767 GCA_905234515.1 uncultured Selenomonas sp. | reverse complement strand
ATGAAGGGCATTTCCCTGAGCTTCGGCAGGGCATAATCCACCAGTTCCTTCTCGATGGCCTCTATGCGGTCAAAGCCGATGCTCTCCAGATAATCTATGGCGGCGGAAAGACCTGCAGCTCCCCCTACGTTCTGGGTACCGGCCTCGAAGCGGGCAGGCACCTCTGCAAAGGTGGTCTCCTGCTCCTCCACATACTCAATCATATCCCCGCCAAACAGGAAGGGGCTCATCTTGTCCAGGATCTCATACTTGCCATAGAGCACGCCAATGCCCATGGGGGAGAGCATCTTGTGGCCGGAGAAGGCGAAGAAGTCTGCGTCCAGTTCCTGCACATCCACCTTCATGTGGGCCACGCTCTGGGAGCCGTCCACCACTACTGCCGCCCCCACGCTGTGAGCCTTCTGCACGATGGATTTCACATCATTCTTGAGCCCCAGCACATTGGAAACCTGGGTCACAGCTACAATCTTCGTGCGTTCCGTTATCTTGCTTTTAATATCCTCCTGGGAGAGATTGCCGTCCTCCTCCAGGTAGATATACTTGAGGGTTGCCCCCTTCGCTTTCGCCACATGCTGCCAGGGCACCAGATTGCTGTGGTGCTCGGTAATGGTGATAACGATTTCATCTCCGGCTTCCACCTTGCCAAGACCGTAGGAATAGGCCACCAGGTTCAAGGCCTCGGTGGCATTCTTGGTGAAGATGATTTCCTCCGGACGTTTGGCATTGATGAATTTCGCCGTCTTGGCCCGGGCATTTTCATAGATATCCGTGGCCTTCACCGACAGGGCATAGGCCCCCCGGTGGGGATTGGCATTGCAGCCGCCGTAGTAGCCGCAGATGGCCTGTATCACGGACTCGGGCTTCTGGGTGGTAGCGCCGTTGTCCAGATAGGCAATGTCGTTTACCTTATGATTCAAGAGGGGAAAATCCCTCAGAAATTCCTGTGCCTCACTCATGGGAAAGCCTCCTTTCAAGCTCCTCTGCAGCCTCCTGCCGCAGGTCTTCGGAAAAGCGGTCCAGCACGGGCTGGAGGATGGCAGTGACCATCAGCCTGCGGGCTTCGGCAGTGCTGAGGCCGCGGCTTTGCAGGTAGAATAATTTCTCCTCGTCCATCTGCCCCACACTCACCGCATGGTGGCCGTCCACCTCGTCCTCATGGGAAAGCATCAGAGGCACGCTGCGATTACGCACATCGTCGGACAGCAGCAGCACTTCCTCATTTTCCCGGCCCACAGAGCCCTTGGTGCCCTGCAGGAAATCCAGGGTGCCCCGAAAGATTTTCTCGGCCCCCTCCAGCAAGGCTCCCCGCACCTGCATATTGGCCTCGGTGCGGCGGCCCTGCTGGCGGATGACATAATTCAAATCTATTTTGTTGCCCTTGTCCCCCAGATAAAGGGCCCAGACATCTGCCTTGGCCTCCTTGCCCAGCAGGTTAACTTCCAGCTCGGCAGCAGCTTCCCGTCCCCCAAGATAGGCTCCGGTGTAGGAGAATCTTGCCCCCTCCTGTACCGTGACCTTAACCTTGGAGGCGGAAGATTCCCCCTCCCCCAAGAGCACTGCCTGCTCCAAGGTCAGTTCAGCCCAGGGCTCCAGGGTGATATGCAGTTCCTGGCTCCCTGCGGTTTCTTGTCTGGCAAGGCTTTTTTTCTCCCCTGCCACCAGCCGGATTCTCTTGATTTTAGTGTTCTTTGTATCTATCCCCGCCGGCACTTTGGCCTCGTTGACCCCCAGCCAACGCCAGGTGGGCATGGGGATAGCGGAAAAGATTTCTTCTGATATAGCTGTCATTTTCCTCACCCCATAGTTCCTTCCAGTTCCAGATTGACTAAGTTGTTCATCTCCACGGCGTACTCCAAGGGCAGTTCCTTGGCAATGGGTTCCACGAAGCCCCGGACAATCATGGCCCGGGCCTCATTTTCGTCAATGCCCCTGCTCATGAGGTAGAAGATGGCCTCGTCGCTGATGCGGCCGATTTTCGCCTCATGGCCGATATTGGCCTCTGGCCCCTCAATATCCATGACCGGCAGGGTGTCGCTGCGGGACTCGTCATCCAGCATCAGGGATTCGCAGTTCACCGAGCACTTGGCATAGGGAGCGTTCCTGGTCACCTTCACGGCGCTGCGGTAGGTGGCGGCGCCGCCGGCCTTGGAAATGGTGCGGGTGTTGATATTGGCAGAGGTTCGGGGCGCGGCATGGATAACGCTGGCCCCCGTGTCCAGATTCTGCCCTTTGGAAGCAAAGGTCACTCCCGTGAACTCGCAGCGGGCATTCTCCCCATGTAGCACGCTGCAGGGATAGAGGCAGGAAATATGGGAGCCGAAGGAACCGCTGACCCACTCGATAAGGCCGTCCTTGGCCCGCTTGGTATTGAGATTCATCATATTCCTGGACCAGTTCTCAATGGTGGAGTAGCGGAGACGTGCCCCCTCCTTCACAAAGAGCTCCACGCAGCCCGCATGCAGATTGGTGACATTGTGCCGGGGGGCCGAGCAGCCTTCGATGAAGTGCAGGCCGGCCCCCTTCTCCACGATAATCAGGGTGTGTTCAAACTGGCCCGCCCCCGCTGCGTTCAGTCGGAAATAAGACTGCAGAGGAATCTCCACCTGCACCCCCTCGGGCACATAGACAAAGGAGCCGCCGGACCAGACTGCCCCGTGGAGAGCGGCAAATTTGTGGTCCTTGGGGGGCACCAGAGTCATGAAGTACTCTTTTACAATCTCCTCATGCTCCCGCAGGGCCGTCTCCATATCCGTGTAGATGACCCCCT
>CAJOIN010000154.1 GCA_905234515.1 uncultured Selenomonas sp. | reverse complement strand
GGATGGCAAGTTCTATGAAGATGGCGCGCACTTTGCACCTGCCGGCCAGGAACCGGGCAAATTCTTTGCCTACAGCAATCTGAATTACGGCCTTTTAGGAACCATTATCGAAAGGGTCACAGGCAAACGCTTTGACCAGTATCAAAAGAACCATATCTTAAAACAGCTGGATATAAAAGCTGATTATCTGCCTGGTAATTTCAGCCAGAAGGAATTCAAAAAACTCGGCGCAGTTTACCAGAAGAAAGACACCGCCGGCGTCTGGAATGAAAACGGGCCCTGGCGCGCTACGCAGGATGGTTATCCAGAGGGGCAACCGGCTAAAGACACCGTTGCCCTGCAGAATCCTTATGCCGAAAACTTTCAGGACACCTACAGCCTGAAGGATTATGTTCCCGGCACCAATGCTACGGTATTTTCCCCGGCAGGCGGCTTGCGGATTTCCTGTGAGGAGCTTTCCCATGCGCTTTCCATGCTGCTTAACAATGGTACCTACAAAGGCCAGCAGGTTCTCTCCCCGGCTTCTGTTAAGGCCATGCTGGGCCGCGAATGGGTTTATGACGACAAAACCAAGAACGGCAACAACTATGGCGGCACGATTCTCTCCTATGGTTTGGGTATTTACCAGATGGACGGCAAGAGCACAGCCAGATTCTGCAAGGATACGGAAATCGACCTGGTGGGACACACCGGTGAAGCTTTCGGCCTGCTCTCCATGCTGGCCATCCGTCCGAACACCAAAGATGGCTATGTCTACATCATGAACGGCGAAGCCATCGAAGAGGATGAAGATGCACGCAGCGCCGGTAAATTCAGCAACAACTACATCTGGGAAGAAACCCTTGGCGATGCTATTTGCCGCCATGTGTTTGTCCGCTGATAAAACCTGATAACTACTTTTGAGAACCCTAAAAGGATTCACAAGGACATAGAAAAGCCGCTGAATTGATCAGGCACACAGCCCGTCACTTCAGCGGTTTTTTCTATCTTCTTAAGCGACATCAGACTCAAGTAATCAATTTGGGAACCAAATTACGTGCAACATTCCCTTGCTCATTCATCGGTCGGCATGAGTATCAGGCAGACAGGAAGATTCGAAGCCCCCGGTGGAGAGAACTCGAAGTAGTTTGGTACAGAGTTGTCATAGCGGCCCAAATCAGCCAGCTCCATGTTATTGCCCAAAATGGCTGTCCCCTCTTCAAGAGCTTTGTATACATTCTCCGGCTCCGGGGGAGTCTGCTCCCCGAAGTAGCCGGGGCCTTCTGGCGTCTCAATCAGTTTCGTATGTGGACTGCGTCCCCGGCGCACAGTCATGATGCCGGCATAGACGCCCCCTAAGGGTGACAAATAGTACTGTACTTTGGGAGACCCTTTTTTGACAGGTATGGCAATCTTATAGAGCACACCATAATTGCCATAATTCACCGTCTGGCTGCCATCGGTGGCATCCACCCCTGCCTTGTATTTGTCTATTTTATTATCCGCCAGCATGATGTAGACAATGCCATCACGTTCCGGGTCATATTCCCGCTCAGAGGTAATCTCCCTGTCCATGCCCTTATAAGTACCACGGAGGGCCACGGAGTCCCTGGGCAGCACTTTGGCCCTTTCCATGAACTCCACAGGGTTCGTCTTGGCAGGATACATGATGACGGAGGTCTTCACAGGATGATCCACCTTGAAATCGTAGACGCCATACACCAGCTCTCCGGGCTGCAGGACAATTTCATCCATGCCGGACTGAAGCAGGCGCTTCCTGTTCTTCAACAGCAAAACAAGATCTGATTTCTTTTCGCCGAAATACTGGCGCTGGGTATTCTTGCCCACCCAGAGATAGTATTCGCTGGGCTTGGCTGTACCGCCACGGGTCACCTGTACTATGTTGTACCTCTCCTCGGAGTTGGCATTTTCCAGCACCACCGCTACCTTCTGGGGCACCTTGGTGTTGTTCAGATGATAGTAAAGCACCCTTACCTCGCCATTCACGGTGTCCTGATAAAGGATCCCCGGTCTGTCCACATACTCCGGGCTATCGGAAAACAGCAAGGTGCCGCCTGTGTCCTTGGAGGTCACTTCCCACCGGTGCATAGTATCCGATTTTGGGGCAGTTTCCGCCACCATAGGCATGCAAGCCAGCGCGCAAAACACACCGGCTGCCAGTTTCATCTTCAATGTCATTCTGCTCTCCAACCTTCCTATGTTGTTATCGAAAGATCACATCACATTCGAACATCCTGAGCCATGGGTTCTTAACGGTAAAATCTGCAGGAATATTGGGCATATGCTTCCTGGCAAAATCCTGCATAAGCTCTGTGTTGCGCTTTTCCGCAAAAGCGAGCTTGTCATCCAGTTTGTAGTAATACTTATAGCTGCCGAAATTCCGCACCAGTTCCGCGCCTACCTGTGAGCGCACATTGGCCTGATAAGCCCAGTCGTCCAGATAGCGCACCGCAAGCAGGTGATCCTTGGCAGCGTCGGTCATTTTCCCCGTCAGCATCCCCGTACCCAGAGCAAAGCCAGTGGAATTGGTGGCAGTATTCCAGCCGGAATATGTCTTGAGCTTGAACAGCAAATTCTTCTGTTCCAAAATATTCAGCAAGGCATTGTCTGCGCCGTTGGCGTACTTTATGTCCGCCACCCCCACAGGATAGCCGGCCTTTACAGCATCTTCCACCATTTTGGCAAAGGCTTTTGTACCCTTATCCGCTTTCAAATCCGGCACAAAATCCGCCTCTGTAGGCAAGCCGTTATGGGTTTCAATGGTTATGCCTTTTTCCTCTGTATTGACAAGCAGCAGCAGGTCGGCCCGCTTGGGAGTTCTCACCTGCATCCCCCCGGCGATCTTCAGAGAGGCTTCTACAGACTCGGAAATCTTCTCATCGGAATAATGCGGAACGGTATCCCCGCCCTTGCCCGGAGCGTAGCGAACACAAACAAAGGGGATATTCCACGTCATATCATTGATGGCCCGGTTCAAAAGCAAAATGTTGAATTCATCAATCCCCGGCATGGATTGGAATTTGCTCTTGGGCAGATTCTTCTGCTCTGCATAGGCCAGAATCTCCCGGTTTTCCCGATGGGTCTGGCACAAGGGTGCATTGTCATCTCTGCCCAGGATCAGATAGTCGATGGTGCCCACTGCCGTCATATCCATCAACGCCTTGGTGGCAGCCAGATTTTTGGCCCGCCTGCCAAACCAATCCTTTTGGCACTCCTGGGGGATAGATTTTTCGTATGCCTGCAAATTCTGTTTCTCTGCAGCGGAAAGCTTGCCTGTCTCCCCCTTGTCCAGCAGACGGGTGTACTGGAAGATAGCAGCGCCGTGCTGCTCATAATAGGCAGGCTCCTCGATATTGCCTGCCCACCCCTGATACGGCGTGCGCATAAGAGAATCAAAAACATAGATATGCAGCTGAGGATTATCCTGCCGCAACCGTTTGAAGTTCTCCAGGCGTTCGGCCAGCTCTGCCTGACTGACCTCATGCTTTCGCGAAGGTATCAGCCCCCCATAAAGCATGGAATCCGACGCTATAATAGCTGACTTTGCTTGGGGTGCATTTTCCCGCAGCCATTGCCATAGTTCCTGCGGATGCCCCATGTTGGTAGCATTGCTTAAAAGCTCCTTAGGCGGCAGCACCAGCTCATAGCCGGCTGCCTCCACCACTTCTACCGTCTGATGATAGGAAATCGGCCTGTCATCATGAGGAATAAACAGTATCCTTCCTCCCGCTTGAGCAGAGCACCAGGGCAATAAAAGCACAGTCAATAAGAACATACATATTATTTTCAACAATTCAACTCACCCCATTTAATGTGCTTTTCCATATTTCTTCAAACTTCACCAGAGTTCGTGAACATCAGAAAACCTTCTTCGCAACACGCCCTAGTCATCATAAAATTTAAGATTTTCACCTTGCAAGCGACTTTTCAAAGCAGCCATGAAAATATGCCCCGGATCTACTTTTTCTGAGCGATAGTTAGGTACATTTTCAATATATAAGCCACTGCTTTTGGCTGCATCCTGCTGATAGTGACCAAAGACATAGGAAATTGTAGCGTATTTTTTATGCAGATATTTGATCAGCTCAACATTTGCTTCCAGTTGCGCGTCCGTTAAATCTTCCACGCCATTGACTCCACCTACATTTTCTATACCAATTGCACACCAGTTATAGCCTATAATATGCCTGTTAAGCGCAGTTTCGGGTGTGAGTCTGTATATTTGTCCATCCCGTGAAACAAGAAAGTGGGAGGCAACATTCAGAGTACCATCAGCGCGCGCCTCATGGTAAAAATGATTATAAACGGATTCCCAGGTACCAGAGGCTGTCCAATGCACAACCACAGCTTGAGGGATGATATATATTTGCTCCATGCTGTAGTGTGTTGCGGCATATTCACGCATAAGCTGCTCTCTAGAATCAGACCA
>CAJOIN010000153.1 GCA_905234515.1 uncultured Selenomonas sp. | reverse complement strand
CCTACAAGAGCCACAAGGTCACGAAGTCCCTGGATTACCTCGCCACGGCCCTGGAAAAGAAGGCAGAGGAGTACAAGGATGTGCTGAAGATGGGGCGCACCCATCTACAGGATGCCGTGCCCATTACCCTGGGGCAGGAGATGGGGTCTTACGCTTCAGCCGTTCGACGCAGCATCAAGCGCGTGGAGTGGGCGATTGACAGCATCCGCCTTATCAACATGGGCGGCACAGCCGTGGGCACGGGGCTTAATGCGGAGCCTGCCTATATCAAGGTCGTTGCCAGGAAGCTCAGGGAAATTACCGGGGAAAATTTCGAGACTTCAACAAATATCATAGATGCCACCAATAATACGGACGGTTTCGTGGATGTTTCCTCAGCCCTCAAGAATACGGCGCTGGTGCTTATCAAGATGGCTAATGATTTCCGCCTGATGGCCTCCGGCCCTCGCTGCGGCCTGGCGGAAATCAGCCTGCCGAAGCGTCAGCCCGGCTCCTCCATCATGCCCGGCAAGGTCAATCCGGTCATTGCCGAGGTGCTGGATCAGGCCTGCTATCAGGTTATCGGCAATGACCTGGCCGTGACCCTGGGGGTGGAGAATGGCCAGTTGGAGCTGAATGTCATGGAGCCTATTATGGCATATAATCTTTTCAGCTCCATGAACTATATCGCGGCAGGCACCCGCACCTTTGTGGATAAGCTCTTGGACGGCATGGAGGCCAATAGGGAGCAGTGCCAGAAGTGGGTGGATAACAGCGTGGGGGTGGTGACGGCCCTTCTGCCCCATATCGGCTACGAGCAGTCAGCGATGCTGGCCAAGGAGGCTTACAATACAGGCCGTCCCATCAGGGAAATCATCCTCGAAAAGGGCATACTCACGGAGGAACAGCTCAGTCACATCATGTCGCCTGCGCAGATGACCCAGCCGGGCATAACTAATTGAAAAGGGCAGGACAAACAGGTAGTTATAAAAAAGGAGGCTGCGGCCTTCTTTTTCTATTTCGGCGGGCAGGAATTTACTGACTTCAGGTCGAACAAGAAAGCGATGATTGTAGATAGGAAAGGTGGAATCTGTATGTATAAGGATGAGTACAAGCGCTGGTGCGAGGCTGACCTGCTCGATTTCGACCTGAAAAAGGAACTGCTGGACATCGCAGGTGATGACGAGGCCATCAAGGATCGTTTCGCGGCCAAGCTGGAATTCGGCACGGCAGGTCTCCGTGGGACTCTGGGCGCGGGCACGAACCGCATGAATATCTGGGTGGTGCGGCAGGCGACCCAGGGCGTGGCTGACTGGGTAAAGACCCAGGGGGGCACCCAGACGGTTTCCATCAGCTACGACACCCGCCTGAAGGGCTGGAACTTCGCGAAGGAGGCGGCTGGGGTGCTGGCGGCCAATGGCATCAATGTGCGCATCTACGATGAGCCCATGCCGGTGCCGGCCCTGTCCTTTGCCACCCGCTTCTATAAGTCCAATGCGGGCATCATGGTCACGGCCTCCCACAATCCGGCCAAGTACAATGGCTACAAGGCTTACGGCCCGGACGGCTGCCAGATGACGGACGATGCCGTGGCGGTGGTCTACGATGCCATCCAGAAAACTGATGTGCTGACAGGGGCGAAGTGCATGTCCTTTGCCGAGGGCGTGGAAAAGGGCCTGATTAAATTCGTGGGCAACGACTGCAAGGACGGGCTCTATGAGAATATCGAATCCTTCCAGGTGCGTCCGGGCCTCTGCAAGACGGCGGGCCTGAAGCTGGTCTATACCCCCCTCAACGGTACGGGGCTGGTGCCTGTTACCCGCGTCCTCCAGGATATTGGCATTACGGATATCACCATTGTGCCGGAGCAGGAGTACCCCAACGGCTATTTCACCACCTGCCCCTATCCGAATCCTGAAATCCTGCAGGCCATGCAGATGGGCATGGATTTGGCGAAGGAGCTGGGCGCTGACCTGCTGCTGGCAACTGACCCGGATGCCGACCGGGTGGGCATTATGATGAAGTGCCCGGACGGCTCTTATGAGCTGGTGTCCGGCAATGAGATGGGCGTGCTGCTTTTGGACTACATCTGCGCGGGCCGTATCGAAAAGGGCACCATGCCGAAGAATGCCGTGGCGGTGAAGTCTATTGTGTCTACGCCCCTGGCTGACCTTGTGGCCAAGCATTACGGCGTGGAGCTTCGGCATACCCTGACGGGCTTCAAGTGGATTGGCGACCAGATTGCAGGTCTTGAGGCCGCAGGCGAGGTGGAGCGCTTTATCTTCGGCTTTGAGGAAAGCTATGGCTATCTGGCCGGCCCCTATGTGCGTGACAAAGATGCGGTTATTGCCTCCATGCTCATCTGCGAGATGGCGGCCTATTACCGCAGCACCGGCTCCTCCATCAAGCAGCGCCTGGAGGAAATCTATAAGGAATACGGCCGCTACCTGAACAAGGTTGACAGTTTCGAGTTCCCCGGCCTTACGGGCATGGACAAGATGAAGCAGATGATGACCGACCTGCGTGCCAAACCTCCCCAGGAGCTGGCGGGCAAGAAGGTCACCCAGGTCACGGATTACATGAAGCCGGAGGAAACCGGCCTGCCCAAGTCCAATGTGCTGACCTACACCCTGGAGAGCGGCGAGTCCGTAGTGGTGCGCCCCTCCGGCACGGAGCCGAAGATCAAGGCCTATTACACCACCAAGGGCAAGGATCTGGCCGAGGCCGAGGCCGAGAAGGAAAAGATTGCGGCAGCGGTAAAGCCCTACCTGTCCTGATGAGCCGGTAAATGCCGTCAGGCGCTGTTTTCCGGGCTGCCTATGGCAATCTTTGCAAAATTGCGTTATACTGTATTTGAGCATGACATGATAGATATGCAGATATCTCTTTCTCTATGGTAAGGAGCGTGTAAAAATGAGCTTGAAACTGGCATCCGGCTTTGAATTTGATTATGATAACCTCTACGGCGAGGGCAAGGTCACGGAAGCTGACCTCAAGGGCTATGAGGAAGATTTGAAGAAGGCCCATGAGGCCATGAAGGTCATGCGTGAGAAAGGCTTTATCCGCGCCCACCTGTCCAAGGACGGCGAGCCGGAGAAGGTGCTGTTCTCCCAGTTGCCCTATGTGGAGGAAGGCCACCTGAATTCTCCTTCTTCCCTGGCACGTCTGGATGAGCTGACCAAGCATGTGAAGAACAATGTGGACGCAGTCGTGTCTTTGGGCATCGGCGGCTCCTATCTGGGCAACAAGGTGCTCTTTGATGTGCAGTGCGGCGATTTCTGGAACTTCAAGACGACCGAGGAGCGGGGTGGCTTCCCGGAGGTCTATTTCAGCGGCCAGAACATCGACCCGCGCCGGACGGCAGACCTGATTGAGCATTTGAAGAAGAGCGCCGCCGTCAAGGCAGCCCACAAGCAGGGCGTTTATAAGGTGCTGCTGCTGGTGATTTCCAAGTCCGGCGGCACCCTGGACACCATGTCGAATTTCATGGTGGAGTACGATGCCCTGCAGGGGGCGGATAACCTGGAAGTCGAGGTGGTGGCAGTCACCGACCCGAATATGGAGAAGCAGACCCTGCTGAAGAAGCTGGCCATTGACAAGGGCTGGCAGCAGTTCGCGGTGCCGGACGGCGTCGGCGGGCGGTTCACGATTTTCTGCGAGGTGGGCCTGACCCTGGCTGCCTGCATTGGCTTTGATATCAGGGCATTCCTCAACGGTGCCAAGGATATGGATAAGGCCTGCCAGAATGACGACCTCTGGCAGAATCCCGCCATGCTGAATGCGGCGCTGAAATTCGCCGCTGCCGAAAAGCACGGCCGTGATATCGAGGTCATGATGCCCTACGGCGATTACCTGAAATCCGTGTCCGAATGGTACATCCAGCTCCTGGCGGAGTCCCTGGGCAAGCAGTTCAATAAAGAGGGCAAGGAAGTCTGCTACGGCCGTACCCCCTGCGTGGCGGTGGGCACCACGGATATGCACTCCCAGACCCAGCAGCACCAGGAAGGCAAGCTGAACAAGGTGGTCCAGTTCATCAAGATTGACAAGTGGGATAATGACCTGGTCATTCCCGATGTGTTCCCGGAGGCCAAGAAGCTGTCCGATATTTCCGGCGTGACCATGGGCCAGGCCCTGGAAGTGGCCCGCCAGTCCAATGCGGATGCCCTGAAGTCCAACAAGCGCTACAATGCCTGCTTCACCCTGCCGGAGCTGAATGCCTATCATCTGGGCGAGCTTCTGTACATGCTCGCCATGAGCGTGGCCTACGAAGGCGAGCTGGCTGATGTGGATGCCTTCAACCAGCCGGGTGTCGAGTCCTACAAGCGCATCATGGGCCCGAAGCTCCAGGAGCTCAAGGCGCAGAACCAGAAGTAAGAATGTAAGAAGGATACTGGTCAGCAAGTCCCCGCCAGTTCAGTGGAACATGGCGGGGCTTTTTGCTGTGAAGAAGGGAGGCGAAAATAACGGAAAAAAGGAAA
>CAJOIN010000152.1 GCA_905234515.1 uncultured Selenomonas sp. | reverse complement strand
TTCCACAAATATGTCCTTATGCATAACCCCTCACCCTATATCAGTCATACACCCTAGCCTACAATCTGTCAGTATCTACTGTCACCCAATATCGCCTCTTGTTGCCCTCATTGTATTCCTTGTCCAGCCCCCAGGAAGCGATCCTGCCCTGCCGCTTCAAAATCCCCAGTGCTTTTTCCTTAGTCCAGGGAAAAACCAGTGAGATTGTAACCTCCCCAGGTGGCAGCAGGCAGCCATACTCCTCTAGCACTGCATTTTCAACAAGTTTCCATATATCAAAAGACGCTCTCGTCCTTTGCTTCCATCTGGCCTCACCTTCATTTGGTATCTCCTTGCTCTGGCAGATCCAGGCAATACTTCAGATACTCCGCATCATCTATCTTTGAGGACTCTATGGCATTTTTAATAGCTTTGGCCATCACCTCTGCCGCCAGAGTTCCTGCCATGTTCACATCAGCTTCCACAGGCTCCCCGCAGGACGAAGCATATATAGTGTCTCCATCTGCCAGGGTGCCCACAGGATTTATGCATCGCGCATAGGCATTTCTTGCCTGAGCCGCAATGCGAGTCAGCTGTGCCTTGTCGAATTTGCCGTTGGTAACAATAGCTCCGATGGTAGTATTGGTGCGAGACAACAAATCTTTTGGCGCAGCTATGCGATACAGCTCTTGTGCACTATCCATGAAATCGGTACGTTCTTCATTCATGAGTCCCGCCGCTTTTTGCCCCTCCACGTATATATCCCCCAGAGCGTTCACCACTACTACAGCTCCCAGCTTCAAGCTTCCAACCTGCACAGCATAGTATCCAATACCGCTTTTCTGAGACTGTTTCATGCCCCGGAGCTTTCCTACTGTTGCACCAGTACCCGCACCAACAGAACCGCTTATGGGACAGCTTTTCTGCAAGGCGTTTTGGCAAGCCTCATACCCCATCCTGCTGTCCGGCCTGATTTTCGCACTGCCATAGGAAAGGTCATAAATGCTGCTCTGCACCACCAGAGGAACCCGGGCAAAGCCCGTATCATAGCCTATGCCGTTGTCTTCCAGGCACTTCATTACCCCATCGGAAGCAGCCAAACCGTAGGCACTGCCCCCGGACAGCACTATGGTATGAATGCCAATATCTTCCCTGGTGGGATCTAAGACAGGCGTCTCCCTGGAGGCTGGACCGCCGCCGCTTATATCCACGCCGGTCTTTGCTCCATGCTTGAAGCACAAGACAGTGACTCCTGTCTTGCCATCTTCGCTCTGGGCATTGCCCACGGCAACCCCATCTATGGCACTAAAGGGAATTTCCCTGACAACCTGATCTGCAGCCTGCGCACTTCCTCCCAGAGACATGAAAGTCATCATCCCTATCAGGCCTATAGAAATCTTTACAGCTCTGCTGATTTTCATCCATTCTCACCCCTCAGTTTTTTCTGACTGAATCAGCTCCATTACTTTAATGTCTTTATGCCTGTAGCGCTTCCGTCCCTTGGTTACCTCTCCATAATCTATGGCCTTCACCGGGCAGATATGCAAGCACCCCAGACACTCCACGCACCTATGCTGCCACACCGGGAAGCCTTCCGGCCTCTCTATATTCCCCCTGGGACAGATTCTCTCACACAGGCCGCAGGACGTGCATTTCTCCTTGTCACACTGGAATGTCTCGTCAATCTTTTCCTGACGTGCCCGCCACTCCTCTTGATACTTAAGGCAGAACTTTCGCAAAAGCTGCCATGTATCATGGGCTTCCTTTTCCTTTATGGCATCTGCTATCTTGCGGATTTTCCTCTTGGCAAGCCAAGCCCTGATGCTTATCCGCCAGACGGCGGCAATGTCCCGATAGGGAATGTAATTTGATACCAGCCGCACATACCATTTGCCATGAAGCTTCCTGTTCTTCCTGGCCAGTATTGCCTCGGCATCCAGAAAAGGCCTGCCCCAATAGGGCACACCACAGGTGGCTATGGCAAAGGTATAGGGAGATTCGTAGATAGTCAGCTTCTCCAAAAACTCTTCAACCTGAATTGGCAGACCAAAATAATGCATGGGAAACACAAAGCCCACGCATTCCGCATTGACAGAAGTGCTGCCCTCTGCCAGCACCTCAGGAATAGACCGAAGTTCCGCTTCTGGTAGCAGCTTCTGCAAAGCCATTGCCGTATAAAGTGAATTGCCTGTTGCTGAGTAGTAATAGATTACCGTGCTGATATCCGTATCCCCCTTCATAGTGTATATGTTCTATTATACAGTCAGCATCCACAAAATTACAAACCATCGCAGAAAAACATCCTTCATCCCAGCCCTGTTTATTACAGGGTCATTTTTTTGCCCGCCTCAGTCTACCGCAGGTGGAGGCCTCCGGCAAGGGAAGCTACGCCGTCCCTGGGGGACGCCCTTGCCTCCAGCCTCCCCCTGCGGTAACGCCTGAGCGTCAAAAAAATAAAATGTGGCGTGGGGGCTGAGGCTCCCAGAAAGGGGAAGTTACCATGAAAAAGGACAATAAAGACATGATGGTCTACGTTATCGAGCAGGATTTGACAGGAGATGTGCCCAGTGTTTCCATGGGCATCCGCACCATCCCCAAAGACGAGTTCCTAGAGAATGCGTATAAAATCATAGACTGCAGAATGGTTGATGTCAGAGAGTTCGAGTGTAATGGCAAATACTATGACGCCTGGTTTGACGATGAATTTCTGCTCTCCGGGAAGCCTCTTGTGCCCACCCTTTTCCTTGGCGAACTGAAACCCGATGCTTTTGACCTCATTTGTGGAAGCATCATCATAGCCCATTCAGACGAGGAGGGCGACACCTGCGGCATCACCCCAGAGGAAGCCAATGACCTGGCCAGCTTCATGTACAAGAATTTCTTGAAAATCAACAAGGCAAGTATTATGGGACTCTTCGGCAAGAAGTCTGCCTAACCTTCTCTCTTGCTCAGGCAGGGATGGCTGAAAATTTCAGTCATCCCTGCCCCTACAAAATCACATGACCATTACAAAAACATGATATAATTACAGCAAAGAAGAGATTACACCATGCCTTATACCATCAAGCCCTGGGAAGAGCTTACTATCCAGGATGACTATATGTTCAAGCTCATCATGCGCCGGGAACGCATCTGCAAGCGCATGCTTGAGAAAATCCTCAAAATCAAGATCCATCACATAAAATATCTTGAAGAAGAAAAGACCATCAACGCCACCTACGAGAGCAAGGGCATCAGACTCGACGTCTATGTTCAAGATGATAAAAATTCCGTATACAGCATTGAGATGCAGGTACGCAAGCCGGACGGCGAGGGCCTTTTCCGCCGTACTCGCTATTATCAGTCCCTCATAGACACCGACCTGCTCATGGCGGGCATGGATTACGATGAACTGACTGACACCTATATCATCTTCATCTGCCCCTTCCCTGTTTTGGACGGTCAGCGTCACATATACACTTTCCGCCACCGGTGTGATGAAGATTTCTCCGTAGTTATGCCTGATGGTGCCACTAAGGTATTCCTAAGCACCAAGGGGGCGCTTGAAGATGTCTCCCCAGATGTAATGGCTTTTCTTAACTACGTTGATGGCATCATCAGCAATGACGACTTCGTTCAGGAAATCGACCAGGAAATCAAGATGGTCAAGACCATCGAGAAAGAGAGGCGAAGCTATATGACCTATGCAATGAAATTACAGGAAGAACGCAAGGAAGGTATCAAAGAGGGTATTCTCACCACCGTAAGAAGTATGCTTGAAGATGGCCTCTCTGTTGAGCGGGTTGCTAAAATTGCCAAACTCCCCGAAGAACAGGTCATGGAAATAAGGGCACAGATTCCCAATCTACAATCATAATCGTGTATCTTATCAAGCGGAGCCACACTGGTTCCGCTTGTTTGCACCTACATCACAGACCATCACAAAGACATTAATGACGTGCAAAGGAGCCACACCATGGGAAAGATTTGCCTGTGACATTTTCATATATCAAATAGGGGTCTGCTGCTTAACTGCAACAGGCCCCTTTTAGTTTAACCATAACCAGACATCAATGGAATCGCGCAGACACATGCCGACACCGTACCCGTTTCCACACTATCCCCATCAAAACCACTACCAGGCTTACGCCCAAGCCGACAAATACTGGAGACATGACCGTATGGATTAGACCGGCCACTGCAGCGGAGCATATGGATAGTATCATGGAAGCCATTGCCCATTTGGGATCCAGAGCCTTGGGCCTGAATATAGCCAGTGTCAGCGGAATAAATACGCCGCATCCTCTAAGGGACATGGACAGGTAATTCCAGAACAGAATCTGCGAACCTTGATTTGCCAGTGCAATGGCCATAGCCACAACAATGGCTCCCACCACAGACAGCCTCATAAGCATGAGTTTTCCAGATTCCGTCCGCACCTTCAAGATTGGCTCCAGCATATCCCTGGCCACCATAGTGCCCACTCCCAGGCTAAGGCCTGCAATGGACCCTATAACCGCCCATCAATGGCGAGGCGTAGTGGAGCAAATATGCGGGTAGTGCCAACATAGCTGGAAGCTCGGGATGTGCAGACTGCATGTATATGCCCATCATGGCACAGGGCAAACCTATGGGTATGGCAACCATTGCTGCCAGGATAAGCCCTACTGCTGCAGTTCTGGGAGTGGCTGCTGAGAAAACTGCCTGAATATATGTCTGCGTGCAAATCATGCCCACCAATACCGAAGCCACATTGGTCAGGATAGAACCTGCGCTGATGCCCCAAATGCTGAGGAAACCATCTGGTTTATCTCTCAGTAGTTCTGGTGAGGCAGCAAGTCCCTGCCAGGCCGCAAATCCCAGCGCAAACAGCGTCAAAAAAAGTACCAGCATCTTCAGGATTCCACCTATAGAAGCCGTCTTCATTCCTCCGAAGAAAGCATACAGGATCACTAACAGCAACAGTATCCCCGCCGATACCAAAGGGGAAAGTTCAGTCAAGGCAGCCAGCAAGCCAATCCCGGGAAGAATACTAGATACCGCGCTGAACAGTATGCCAAAGGAAGTGGCAAAACTGGTAATCCTGCCTGCCCCTTTCCCATAATTACCAACTATATACTGGGATATTGTCTCCAGCCCAGTATATCGCAGAGGACGGGCATAGATAAGTCCCATAACCAGCAGGGATAAGCCAACTCCTATAGTAAACCATACAGCTGACAGGCCTACAGAACCGGCCAGCTGTGCCGTGCCGATAGTGGCACCGCCTCCTACACAGGTACCAGCAATACTCCCCGCTATCATGGGGACACCTGCTGAGCGGCCTCCCAGGCTGAAGCCCTCAGATGAATGCACCGACCTGGCTGCATACAAACCGCCACCCAAAACCAGACATATGGTCACGGTCATTATCGCCAGGTGGCCAATCGAGAATTCCAAAGCTATGCGCTTCCTTCCAAAATCATAAAAGATTTACCCCGCAATCGCTATTAACCAACGCCATTGCGTGAAACTATCGTAGTGCCCATTCTAACATTATCGGATATTACGGTCAACGCATAAGCCAGCTGCCACCACGCAAAAACTGGCTGCGCAGCCAGCACAGCCAGTTTCCATCTCTTCCCAAAGTTACTGTAACCATTTCATGTCTCCTCGCGTAATCAAGGAGCTCATTTCCTACATACTATAATCATATACAATTTCAAGCCACGGCTGATTAAACAACCCTGGATGCACTCTCATCAGCATTGTCTTTTCCCCTGTCATATTGTCATATTTCTCATATTCCTCTTTTGAAAGCTTAATCTTTTCTTTTTCATATCCCCCATAATCCTTCAAATCAATGTACGCAGAATATGTATGCCGTAGGTGACCGTTATCCCTTCGACTGTAGTGGGAGATCTTGTATATAATAATTTCCTTATATTCTCCAGGACTCCTGTCAAATACCACATTTGACCCACATAGCAGCAATACGGCATAAGAAGCGATTGCTATCCCAAAGGGCATAAAGGCGAATCCTTTCTTGATATATCTATGAAAAATTGCAACATATAAAGACAACACTCCGATAAAGCATAGCAGACATTCGCCTATCCACGACAACCTTTCCATCCCAAACACTTCGTTTGCATATATGAAAGGAAAGATCATAGGCGCCAGCATTAGATAAAACCCAGCTACAGCATACCACTTTCCCATTTCCAACGACTTAGCTTTCCACATCACCGGAAAAATCTTATATCCTATCCAGATTGCAAGCACCAGACTATATAAAACTAGCCATGAGGCCCATAAAACGGAATACCCGTAAAGAAAAAATGCACCGGCACCAAAATACAAGCTGTACTTGACGCATCGGCTGGTACAGAATAAGTCAGTTGGGAAACTATCCCAGAATTTTGGTCTCTTTTTCTTCTCTTCAACGTTCTCTGCTGCTTCTTCTCCTGCCATCTCATCACCGCTTTCACAACAACAAAACAAGGCCCATGCCGGAGATAATTCCCATGGCATGGTGCCCCCATCGGCTTATTTACTTCCCTTTTTCCAGCGGTATGATTCCCGCTTAACTATGATGATACTCTCTCTCGATTAGATTTTCCTTATAAAATGATTAGCGAAACATTAATATTTACACAAATTACCCCATATTTTTCATCAATTCGTATTCTCTCGTAAATACGCACCAAAAAGCGGCCGCATGAGCAGTACGGCCGCCTTTTGGCTGTGTATTGTATTTAGGAGAGCTTAACGAAAGCCTGTACATAATATAGCACAGATGATAATTATTTTCAATACCTAAATGAAAAATATTTTCAGCTACAGCAAGAACCCCCAAGGCCAATACACCTAGCCCTGGGGGTTCCTTCACGTATCTAACGCTCTCCTGCGATTATTCTATCACGTTCAAGCGTATTTGTCCAAATATTTCTCCGAATGAGTCCACACAGAAAAGACTCTCTTAGGCCACAACCACCAGACGCTCAATATCACCATACTGGAGCTTCGCACTTGCATCCGTAGGTTCGCCCTTCAGAATATCATTCTTCACAGACTCTGCATCAGACACATTCACACGCCCGGCAGCAGCTTCATCCTCAACTTTCTTCAGCAGAGCCTTCCTGCCTGCGACAGTATCAGCAAAGATCTCGTTGTTGTAGCGGATATTCATGCTGGCAGCATCTTTTTCGT
>CAJOIN010000151.1 GCA_905234515.1 uncultured Selenomonas sp. | reverse complement strand
TTCCATTCGCCCGGACCATCGCCTTACTGTGCAGGAGGTTATGAACCTTCATCGGGACGCCTATGAGGGCACGGAATTTGACCGCCGCAAGGGTGAAAGTGCGGGGCTATTTGCTTCTCCTTACCGTCATGCCAGCAAGCCTAAGTGGGAACGCTCCATCACTGCCACCAATATCGCTTATGCCTGGATAACCCAGGCCCGCGCTGATTTGCCCTGTCCCATTTTCTGGCTGGCTATGAATGCTCCGGCTGAAAGTGTGTACCTGCCTTTGGCGGTAGCTCCTCTGCCGGAAGCATACAGCGGCAATGACCGCAAGAATTATGACCAGGATAAGGCCTGGTGGATTTCCGGGCAGGTGACGACCCTGACCCGTGGCTACTATAGCGCTCTTTCCCCACAGGTACGGGAAGCAGCTCTTCAGGAAGAACAGCGGGGGATAAAGCTGGTAAATGAATTGAGTGCAAATGCGGTTCGTGCCCTGTCAGATTGGAAAGGATTATATGGCCGTTTGCTGAGTAATAGTGATTGCGGACATCATATCAAGTATGATGACTCGTATCAGCCTGCAGACGATGATGTAACAAAGTATTGAAAAGGTAAGGTCGCTCATGCAGAAAATATGAATGATTTGAGACAGTTTTGCATGTTTTTTAACAAGAGTGGGGTTGTGAAGAAAGTGTGTGGTGTTATCCTCATGCTTTCTCACGCCCCCTTTTTCTTTACAAAAGTTTACAAAATAACAAGTGAAACATTGAAATTTTTATCACAAGTCTTTTATTATGATGACAACTGTGCTATAATGAGAAAAAATTTTACTTACTAAAGTAATAAAGACGGAAAGAAAAGGTGAATTTCTATGATCAACAGCAAGCTGAAGGACGACTTGACGGACCAGCTTTGTGAGGCGGTGCTTACTTTGCGCAGCCAGGAGGAATGTTACCAGTTCTTTGAGGATATCTGTACCATCAGCGAGCTGAAGGCTATGTCCCAGAGGCTGGAGGTGGCCCGTATGTTGCGGGAAGGGCATACTTATGAGGATATTGTGGAGCGCACTGGGGCCAGCACGGCTACTATCAGCAGGGTAAAGCGCTGTCTGAACTATGGGGCAGATGGTTATAATGTAGTGTTGGAGCGCATGAAGAATGAAAAATGAATTACGCAATATATGAACGCAAGGACAGGGGGAAATGACTTGGAGAAGAAGATACTGGAGATACCATACGGCACCAGAGATTTTTTGCCCACGGAGGCTGCAGAGAAGCGGATTATTGAGACCAAGCTTGCCAAACTCTTTGGCAGCTGGGGCTATGACGAGGTGGTGACGCCCACCATCGAATATCTGGAGACCCTCACTAAGGGAAGCAGCCGGACGCTGGAGCCGCATCTCTACAAGCTTTTCAGCAAGGATAACCGCATCATGGCTTTGCGCCATGAGATGACCACCCCTATTGCCAGGTTGGTAGGCAGCCGCCTGCAGGGGAAGGAAATGCCACTCAGATGTTTTTATATTTCCAGCGTGTTCCGCTATGAGCAGTCCCAGACCGGCAGGCAGTGTGAATTCTACCAGGCCGGGGTGGAGCTTATGGGCAGCGCTTCGGCAGCAGCAGATGCAGAGGTCATAGCCCTGGCGGTGCGCAGCGTGCTGGCGGCAGGCATTACGGATTTCAAGGTCTGTCTGGGACAGGTGGAATTCATCAGTGGGGTCATGGAGCAGTACCAGCTGGAGGAAAGCGACTGTGAGGCATTGAAGGAGGCCATGGAGAAGCATGACCTGGTGCTTTTGGAGACCTTAGTGGAGGAGCTTTCTGTAAGTGACAGCGCCAAGAAAACCTTGAAGTCTCTGCCCCTGCTGAATGGCGGCCCGGAGATGCTGGAAAAAGCAAGGGAGATGGCCTTGAATGCCAGAAGCCGTCGGGCTCTTGACAATCTTACAGAGATTTATCATTTGTTGGAAACCTACCAGGTGGCGGATTATGTGCAGTTTGACCTGGGGATTATCCGGGATTTCAGCTACTATACAGGGATGGTTTTTGAGGCATACACGCCGGAGCTGGGCTTCCCCCTCTGCGGTGGCGGACGGTATGACCATTTGCTGGCAGACTTTGGCACTCCCTGTCCTGCCACAGGCTTTGCCCTGGGCATAGAGCGGGTGCTGCTGGCTCTGGAGCGTCGGGGCGAGGGCCTGCCTGAGACTCCCAAGGATGTGTATGTGGGCTACGGACAGGGCAGGCTGGAGCAGGCTGTGGCCAAGGCTTTGGAACTGCGTCAGCAGGGAAGAGTGGCGGAGTTGGCTGCTTCCCCCTGTGATGAGCAGGAAGCAGAGGCCATGCAGAAGAGTCGGGGCTACAAGGAATTAGTGTTCCTTTCTTAAATAAGGTCTGATGAATATGGGCAAGAAAAAAAGCCTGGGGCGGGCAGGGCAGTTCCTGCGGGCGGTGAAGGCCAGGGTTACGGCAGAGGAGTTGGCCTTTATGAAAGCTCATTTGCCGCCTGAGGTCCAGCCCCTGTTCCTGGCCATGCACGTGGCTGATCAGCGTCATGTGCTGAATGTGGCCTATACCGCCCTGGAGCTGGCCAAAGATGCTTCGGGTGTTGACAGGGAGCTGCTTGTGCGTTGCTGCCTGCTCCATGATGTGGGCCGGGTGAAAGGCACGCTGGATGTCTGGGGCAAGGTCTGGACTGTGCTGGCGAATAAGTTCCTGCCGGCAAAGATGAGATTTGCCCTGGAAAAGGATCAGGGGGGCAGTTTATGGCAGAAGCCGGGTTATGCCCTTTATGTTCACCGCCGTCACCCGGAAATGGGGGCGGCAAAGCTGGAAAGCCTGGGCTTTGAGCGTGAGGCGGAAATTATCCGGCTCCACCATAAGCCTGAGGCCCCGGGAGATGCAGAGGAATTGAAGATACTCAGACGGGCAGATGCCCTTAATTGATAGATGGGAATGAGGAGGAAATACATGCTGGCGAGCAACAAGGATTATCTTACCATTGCCCTGCCCAAGGGAAAGCTCTTTTCCCTGTCGGCGGAGCTTTTGAAAAAAATTGGCTATACGGCCGAAGGCCTTTCTGATAAATCCAGGAAACTGGTCATCTCCAATGAGGAGAAGAAAATACGCTTTATCATCACCAAGACTGCTGACGTGCCCACTTACGTGGAGTACGGGGCGGCAGATCTGGGGGTCATCGGCAAGGATGTGCTGGTGGAGTCCGGCAAGGATGTGTATGAGCTCCTTGACCTGGGCTTTGGCAAGTGTCATGTGATGATGGCAGTGCCTAGGAAAGAGAAAAGGGCTAGTCTTACGGACTATGCCCAGACCAGGGTGGCCACCAAGTTTCCTCATATTGCCGAGCAGTTCTTCACCCGCCACGGCATGCAGATGGAGTATATCAAGCTCAACGGCTCCATTGAGTTAGGGCCCATTGTAGGGCTCTCCGAGAGCATTGTGGATATTGTGGAGACGGGCACCACGCTCAAGGAAAATGACTTGGAGGAAATTGCCTATATCATGGACGCCACGGCCAGGCTCATAGCCAATAGGGTGAGCTTTAAGCTGAAGTTTGGGCGCATTCACACCTTGGTGGAGGAATTGAAGAAGGTCATGGCAGCTGAGGGGGAAGCCAAATGAAGATAGTCAAGGCAAAGGAACTGGGGGAGGCTGCTGTCGAGGTCCTTTTGAAGAAGAAGGCCTTCGATGAGGTGGAGCTGAGCCACAAGATTCGCGAGGGCAATAAGAAGCTTTTCGGCGAGGATCTGTCCGCTGCTGAGTTGGTACGGCGTATTGTAGGTGATGTGCGCCGCGAGGGTGATGAGGCGGTTATCCGTTATACCAAATTGATTGACAGGGTGGAGCTTAAGCCGGAGAATTTCTTGGTGACGGAGGCGGAGTTCCAGGCAGCGGAAAAGGCGGCAGATCCCCAGGTGGTGGAATCCTTGAAGAAGGCTGCCGCCAATGTGCGCCGCTACCATGAGGAGCAGAAGCCCAACTCCTGGATGACCTACCGGGAGCAGGGCTCCATTCTTGGGCAGTCCCTGATTCCCCTGGACAGGGTGGGCATCTATGTGCCCGGAGGCACGGCGGCCTACCCTTCCTCTGTGCTGATGAATGCTGTGCCCGCGTCTGTGGCTGGGGTGGGGGAAATCATTATGATGGTGCCCCCGAAGAACGGCCAGATCAATCCCTATGTGCTCATTGCCGCTAAGCTGGCAGGGGTCAGCAAGATTTACAAGATTGGCGGGGCCCAGGCCATTGCGGCCATGGCTTTTGGCACGGCTACTGTCCCTAGGGTGGATAAGATTACCGGCCCTGGCAATATCTTTGTGACTCTGGCCAAGAAGGAAGTCTATGGCCATGTGGATATTGATATGCTGGCAGGTCCCAGTGAAATCCTCATTGTGGCTGACAAGACTGCCGACCCGGTGTATACGGCGGCGGATATGCTGAGTCAGGCAGAGCATGATCCTCTGGCCTCCAGCATTGTGATTACTGATGACGAGGCTTTGGCAGACAAGGTAGCGGCAGAGGTAGAGAACCAGCTGCAGCAGCTGCCCAGAAAGGAAATTGCCCGGGCATCCATCGAGCGCAACGGCCTTATCGTTATTGCAGAGGATATGCAGCAGGCCTTGCGCTTTGCCAATGTCTCCGCTCCGGAGCATATGGAGCTTTTGACGGCAGAGCCTTTCCAGCTGCTGCCCTATGTGCGCCATGCGGGAGCGGTATTCCTGGGAGCTTATTCCCCCGAGCCTTTGGGGGACTACTTTGCAGGGCCAAACCATGTGTTGCCTACGGGAGGCACGGCTCGCTATTATTCGGTACTCAATGTGGAAACCTTTATGAAGCGCATGAGCCTTATTTCTTACACCCAGCCGGCTCTGCAGGCGGTGAGCGAAGACATCATACGACTGGCGGAGACGGAAGGGCTTGATGCCCATGCCAACGCCATCAGGCT
>CAJOIN010000150.1:5027-7228 GCA_905234515.1 uncultured Selenomonas sp. | reverse complement strand
AGCTTCTCGCAGACGGCCTTGGGGTCATCTGCAGGCACAGCCAGGAAGAAGCCGCCCTTGTAAGGCAGAGCCTTCAGACCGCAGGCCTCGGCTTCCTTGGTGAAGATGCCGGCCCTGTTCTTGATGAGCTGGTAGAAGTCATCCCTCTCCTTCTCGAACTGGGCATAGGCAGCCTGGTCCTGCTGGAGACGTACCAAGAGAGTCATGGCACCACGGTTGATATTGGACCAGGTGGCACGGCTGGAATACTTGGTGACGTTCTTGAACTCAGTGATGACTTCCTTGGAGGAAGAAACAGCTACCAAAGCGCCAGTACGCTGGCCGTAAGCGGTGTAGCCCTTGGACATGGAGAAGGCGGTGAGAACGAGAATGTTCTCAGGCAGGTTGCTGAACTTCTTCATGAAAGCACGAGTCTCGTTCTTTTCACCAGCGAAGTCAATGTAGGCAATATCCACCAAGAGGATTACCTTCTTGCCCTTGGCAGCCTGCTTCTTCACCACATCCAGCACGCCGTCCCAATCATCCTCTGTAAGGCTGAAGCCCGTGGGATTCTGGGCAGGAGTGTTCAAAATGACTACCAGGCTTTCCTGGGCAGAGAGAAGCGTCTCCACCTTATTGGTGAAGTCAGCCAGATTGAAGTTCAGCTTCTCATCAAAAAGCTTGAAGTTGGTAAGCTTGGTATCGCATTCCTCGCAGATGACATTGTAGGTACCCCAGAACCAGTCAGAGGTCAGGACATAGTCGCCACGCTCAGCGTAATTAGCCACAGTATGACGGATAGCGCCGGTGCCGCCGGGAGTGGCCACAGCAGCAAAATAGCCTTCAGGACGCTGGTCGGCAAAGGTGAGGTTCACCACTGCTTCCAGATACTCAGGCAGGCCGGCAATAGGCGCATAGCGCATATAGTCGCCGATATTCAGCTCACGGTAAATCCGCTCCACAGTAGGCAGGGTAGCAAATTTGCCATCGTCGTCCATCATAGTACCTATGGTGGCATTGGTCACTTTATAAATGCCATGTTTCATGGCTGCCTTGCGGCAAGCCTCGCTGGCGCCGAAAATTGCATCGTGAAGTTCCTTGTCAGCAGCATGGGTGGCCGCCATCCTCATAGTCATCGCTTTCGTACCCCTTTCCGTCAATACCAGGCCATTTCCTGGACACGTATATATAATAACTGTTTCACAACGTCCTGTCTACCCATACAGCTGTCTGTATACAATATTATTTCTTTTTCATGATAATCATGACATCTTTTATGCTGATATGGTATAGAGAAAACCCCTTGCCTGAAAGCAAGGGGCGAAACCACCTTATTTAGAGGGGAAGAACTCCTCGTGGATAGCGTTGACAGCTTCCTTGAGTTTCTCTCCCTTCACCAGGCAGGAGATGCAGATCTCGGAAGTACTGATGATATCTATGTTGATGCCAGCCTTGGAAATAGCGCCGAACATGCGGGAAGCGATGCCGGGGTTGCCCAGCATGCCTGCACCCACGATGGAAACCTTGGCCACATCCTCTTCGATAAGGACAGCCACGGCATTCAGCTGGTCAGCTACCTTGTCCACCACCTGCTTGGCCTGGGAAAGGTCACCTGCTGCCACAGTAAACACCATATCGGTGACGTTCTTCTCGATATTGCGGATGCTCTGGACAATCATGTCCACGTCGATGTTGGCCTCTGCCAGAGCAGAGAAAATCTCATGGGCAATGCCAGGAGTGTTGGGGATGCCCAACACGGCAATCTTGGCTACCTTGTCATCATGAGCAACACCGCGGACCACAAAATCTTTATCTTCCATAGTATAATCCTCCCTAATCATCGTGCCAGGCCTCTCCGTAAATGTGGAACGAACATGGATGGGGATGCTGAAGTGCTTGCCCATCTCCACGGAGCGTGGCTGCATGACGCCTGCTCCCAGGCGGGCCATTTCCAGCATCTCATCGTATGTGATTTCCTTCATCTTCCGGGCATTAGGTACCATACGGGGATCTGCGGAATATACACCATCCACATCTGTAAAGATTTCACAGCTGTCAGCTTTCAGGGCACCAGCCAAAGCTACGGCAGAGGTGTCGGAGCCGCCACGGCCCAAAGTCACCGGGTCGCCAATGTCATTGCAGCCCTGGAAGCCTGCCACCACCACGATATTGCCCTTGTCCAACTCCTCATGGACCCGCTCCGGAGTGATGTCCATAATACG
>CAJOIN010000150.1:0-4903 GCA_905234515.1 uncultured Selenomonas sp. | reverse complement strand
GGTTCTTTATTGATGCCTTTCGCCAAATCTATGAGCTGATCCGTGGTCTTGCCCATGGCAGATACCACCATGACAATCTTGTCACCGGGCTGCTTTTCCTTCAGTACTCTCTTGGCCACGTTCATAATCTTTTCGGTGGTGGCTACTGAGCTGCCGCCGAATTTCTTTACAATTAGCGCCATAATTCTCCCCCTAAATAACTGGTTCTGGAAACAACCGTAAACAAATGGCCACTCCAGAACCCCACTTGTCATTTTATTAACAAAACACATTATACAAGAATTTTTGTCCTCTGTCTATATACTACACTTTATTAAAAATCTCCTGCATGAATTTTTTATAGCTACTATAGTTTCCTGTTCTATCTATTCTCTTTTTTCCTGCAATTCTGCCGTGTATACCTGCGTATTTTTCCCTGCAGAAAGTGGACACCTGTCCCCTTTTGTGCTAGGATATACAGCAGTATATTTATGTTGTTATATTTGAAAAGGAGTGTTCTTCTTTGCAAAAGCGTCCCATTGCGGTGGACGAGAAACTGCCGCTCTTAGAAACCGTTCCCCTTTCCCTGCAGCATCTCTTTGCCATGTTCGGCTCCACGGTGCTGGTACCTATCCTCTTCAAGGTAAATCCAGCCACGGTGCTGCTCTTCAACGGCATAGGCACCCTGCTTTACCTGGTGCTGTGCAAGGGACGCATTCCCGCATACCTCGGTTCCAGCTTTGCCTTCCTTTCCCCGGTGTTCCTGGTGCTGTCCGAATACAGCTACGAGTACGCTCTGGGCGGCTTCATCGCTGTGGGTTTGGTGTTCTGCCTGGTGGCAGGCCTGATCCGGGCTGTAGGCACCGGCTGGATAGATGTCATCTTCCCCCCTGCCTCCATGGGCGCCATCGTGGCCGTCATCGGTCTGGAGCTCATGCCCACGGCAGCCGGCATGGCCGGACTTACGGGTGAGACTGTGGACTCTACGGTGATTACCGTATCCCTGGCAACGCTGGCCATCACCATTTTCGCCTCCATTGCCTTCAAAGGCTTCCTTTCCATCATCCCCATCCTCATCGGCGTGGTGGGCGGCTATATTATCGCCAGCTTCAGCGGCCTGGTGGACTGGGCTGCGGTAGAGGCTGCTCCCTGGTTCGCCCTGCCCACCTTCTACACTCCCGCCTTTGACCTGGGGGCCATCTTCATCATCCTGCCTGCCTCCCTGGTGGTCATCGCCGAGCATATTGGCCATCTGATCGTGACGGGCAACATCGTGGGCAAAGACCTCACTCATGACCCTGGCCTTGACCGCTCCATCCTGGGCAACGGTATTTCCACCGTGATTTCCGGCTTCTTCGGCTCCACGCCGAACACCACCTACGGCGAGAACATCGGCGTGCTGGCCATCACCAAGGTCTTCTCCACCTGGGTTATCGGCGGCGCAGCCATCTTCGCCATCATCCTTTCCTGCCTGGGCAAGCTGGCAGCTCTGATTCAGAGCATTCCCGCCCCCGTCATGGGCGGCGTTTCCATCCTGCTCTTCGGCGTCATCGCCGCCTCCGGTATCCGCATCCTGGTGGAGGGCAAGGTTGACTACAATAAGCCGAAAAACCTGCTCCTCACTTCCATCGTGCTGGGCTTAGGTGTTTCCACCGCCAGCCTTACCATCGGCACTGTGACCCTCAAGGGCATGTCCCTGGCTACCATCGTGGCCATCATCCTTTCTCTCAGCTTCCGCATCATCGATGCCTTCAAGGGCAGGCCGGAAGCCAATGAAGAAGAAAACGCAGCATGACCACTTTCCAAGTGGTGCTGAACGAAGCCTTGGCGACTATGCCCGCCAAGGCTTTTTTGCACCAGAAAGGCATATCCAGCACCCTCTGGAAACGCATCAAGCATTCCGGCACCTTCAAGGTCAACGGGGAGCTGGTAAACGCCGCCCGCACCATGCTGAAGGATGGGGACACGGTAAGCTATCAGATAGAAAGGGAAACTGATATTGAACCCGAAGACCTTCCCCTGGATATAGTTTATGAAGACGACTTCCTGCTGATAGTGAACAAGCCCCCAGGCCAGCTGGTGCACCCCACCACCAAGGAAGCCCATGGCACCCTGGCCAATGCCATTCTCTACCATTATAAGGCCAACGGAGAAAAACACAGCTACCACCCCATCCACCGCCTGGACCGGGACACCTCCGGCCTGGTGCTCATAGCCAAGGAACCCCAGGTGCAGTACCTGCTGACCTCTAAAGACGGCACCAAGCTCTTCCATCGGGAGTACCTGGCCATTGTGGAAGGCCAGCCTGACCCCCCAGATGGCCTGATAGACGCCCCCATTGCCCGGGCCCTGCCCAGCATCATCCTGCGAAAAGTCTCCCCGGAGGGACGGGAAGCCCGCACCCATTATAAAACCCTCTCCTGTTTTGCAAGAGAGGGGCATGAAATGAGCCTGGTGGAACTCAAGCTGGAAACAGGCCGCACCCACCAGATCAGGGTGCATATGAGCTATCTAGGTCATCCCCTGGCAGGCGACGACCTTTACGGCGGCAGCCTGGAACTCATAAAGCGCCAGGCCCTCCATGCCTGCAGGCTCCACTTTGCCCACCCTCTTACAAAAGAACCAATAGATGTACGGGCAGAACTGCCGGCGGATATGCATAACCTATTGCCAGCCTCAGAAATTTGAAATGGGCTGCTGCATGAGTTTCAACACTTATGCAGCAGCCCATTGGTATTTTATCTGTATAACCACGCCTCACCCCAAGAACCTACTCAAATATGTCCAACGCCTCAGGACTTCCCCCATTTCCCACACGAAAAGCGAAGGCCTCCTTATCTTCCTCTGCTTTGGCAGAATTCAGGAAAAAATGTTCCGGGTCAGACATGACATTCCATCTATATTTCTTCCAAAACGGGCTATAGGCAAAAAAGCTGCGCCCCAGCTCTGTCTGCCGCGTGATTTCCTTTCCGTTGAAATCAAATATTCTCATTTCAGACTGTGGCTTATCCCCCACCGTATTTTCCGTATCCACATAGAGATAACTGCGCCCGTCGGCCATGCTCACCAGCACCGGGCGGATACTTCCCGCCGCCGTATCCTGATAGTGCAGGGGGCCAAAGTTCAGGAAGGGGCCGAAAGATGTCTCGTAAATTCCCACCGCTGCGCCCCTGCCGTCACCCAGCACGGTGCGGACTGGCAAGCCCGGTGGCAGCTCTATGCCATAGGAGGCGGTGCCGCAGCGATACTTATCCTGGAACAGATGGGGATACTCATCAAAGAGAATGGTGGCGCAGTAAATCCCCTGACGCACAGCACCCAGGGAGGGCGGATTGAAATAAAAGGTCGCCCCCCTGGGCTCCAGGGTCCAGGTACCAACCCCCTCACATACTTCGGATGACATGATACCGCCGTGACGTGCTGTCAGTTCCCTGTCCCCGGCCTCAATAAGGCCACGGATGTCAGGAGATGTACCAGTGCCCCAGCAGGGGGCCTCGGGATAGTCCCGACGCAGCTGAAGCTCTATAGCCCCGGCCAGTTCCGTCAGGTCCGTGAACACATCCTTGGCTATGAGATAATCACCGGTTTCGGTGTCCAGAGTCCGCCCATAAACACTATGGACCTCTCCTGCCATTGACGGACCGCCATCATAGATGATATTGCGCTCCAAAAAGCTTAATGCCACCGTATCCGCCCGACGCACATACACTTCCCTGGCCCTGAGGAATCTGCCATCCACAGGCAGCCCGTCTGCCAGGCGTTGGGCATAGCATTCGTCCGCATGCTTCACAAAATTTGCCATCCCATAATGGTTGGCCAGATCCTGCTCAGAACTATGCGAGGACAGGCGTCCTAAGATATGCCCACTCCTCTGCTCAAAAAATTTGAAATTCAGAGACTCATAATGGAGGCAAAGTTCCAAGCCCTCAGTTTGCGCATGCGGGTGCAGCTCCATCACCGAACGCTCCAGCACCAGGGGTTTTACCTCCCCACTGTCCATTGAATCCACAGCCGCAACGCCACAGGCTGGAAAGGAAAACAACCCGCCAATAAGCCCATAGAGAACTCCTTTTTTGAGAGAACCGAACAGATATACTTCTTTGCCTTGAACCTTTTGTGCCAACGGCCTGATTAAGGCTGCTATATTTCTCATGGTAAATATCTGCTCTGACATTCTGCTTTCTCCTTTCTAATTTTTATAGTTGGCCCGCTTTCATAGAACCTATCTTGTCTTTGATTATAAACCTAATCGAAATATTTTGTCGAGAAACAAAAAGTATCCCCTTATTGATGCACAAAAGCGGCCGCCTAAGCTGCCGCTTTTCTTGTATTCAGTTATATGGCTTACCGCGTATGCTTGAAGGCCTTCATGCCTGCATAGACAGCGCTGTCGCCCAGTTCCTCCTCGATGCGGAGCAGCTGGTTGTACTTGGCTACGCGCTCAGAGCGCGAGGGAGCGCCGGTCTTGATCTGGTCCGTGTTAAGAGCCACGGCCGGTCTTGATCTGGTCCGTGTTAAGAGCCACGGCCAGATCTGCAATGGTGGTATCCTCCGTCTCGCCGCTGCGATGGGAAGCAATTGCCGTATAGCCTGCCCGATGAGCCATTTTGATGGCCTCCAGGGTTTCGGAGAGGGTGCCAATCTGGTTAAGCTTGATGAGAATGGAATTGCCGCTGCCCTCTGCGATGCCCTTGGCCAGGCGTTTGGTGTTGGTGACAAAGAGGTCATCCCCCACCAACTGTACTTTATCCCCCAGCTCTTTGGTCATCTGCTGCCAGCCTTCCCAGTCCTCCTCATCCAAGCCGTCCTCGATGGAATAGATGGGATATTTCTCCACCAGGGACTTCCAGTGAGCAATGAGCTCTGCAGAGGTGAACTCCCTGCCAGACTTGGGCTGCTTGTAGTGCCCTTTGCCCTTTTCGCT
>CAJOIN010000149.1 GCA_905234515.1 uncultured Selenomonas sp. | reverse complement strand
TTTTCCTCGTGGGTATCCTGGATAAGCAGCACCAGATACAGGGCGAACAAGACCAGATTCAGGGAGATAAGCCCTCCCCGCGCAGCCAGCAGCACCCCCCGCACCGGCCCCGCATAATATGAGGCATAGGCTTCAAAGGGAGCCACGCTCCCCTGAAACAGCAGCAGATTGTAATCCGCCAGGAAGTACAGGCCCAGCATGGCACAGGTCAAAAGCAGCAGGCGGTTGCGTCCGTCATAGCGGTGCATCAGATCCGCCACCACCAGCAGCACCACACCGTCATAGGCCAGCCCCAGGCAGCGCAGCAGCACAATGCAGGCAATGATTTCCCCTGTCAGGGCCAGATACCTGAGCTCCGGCACCTCTGCCCGGTGATACAAATGCCCCAGCAGGAACAGGGCCAGGTAAGAAAGGGCTGCGGCAAGCAGGCCCTGACCGGCGGGCCAGGGCATAAGGGGCAGCATCATCAGGAATGAATATGCCGACATGGAATCTATAATCTTTGCCTGGGTGACAAAAAAGAATCCGGCCACCAGCAGCACAGCCAGGCCGTTGTAGAGCCAGAGCAGATTGTGCAGCACAGCGGGCGCAGACAGGAGGCGCTTGCTGTCACTTTGCGTCACTGCCGCAATTACTCCCATGCCTCGAACACCTCCGTTGCCGCATTCTCACGGGTAAGCAGTTTCGTAGGCAGTTGCAGCAGCGGCTCCGGCTGCTCCCCTGCCAGTATGCGGTAAGCCTGCTCCACAGCCATCTGTCCCATGCGCCTGGGCGCCTGCACCGCCGTAGCCGCCATGTGTCCCTGGGCTATCATATCACGGGCCTCTTGGGCACCGTCCACCCCGTAGACCAGCACACTGTCCAGCCGCCCGGCCTGCTGCAGCGCCGCCAGCGCCCCCATGGCCGCCGGATCGTTCAGCGCCATCACGATATTGATATCCGGGTGCTCGCGCAGCATCCCGGCCATAGCAGGCATGGCCAGCTCCAACTGTCCCTGGCACTCAGCCTCCGCCACCACATGAAAATCAGGATGTGCTGCCAGCGTATCCCTGAATCCTTTGATGCGATCCACGCTGGAACGGGCCTGGTCATGCTTCAGGAGAGCCACCTGCCCGCCTGGGACCAGTGATATTAAATGTTTTGCGCACTGCACACCTGCCATATAATTATCCGACACCACAGTGGAGGCCACCAGGCTGTCATCATCCACATTCGTATCAATGGCTATGACCGGCACCCCTGCCTGCCTGGCAATCTCCAGCACCGGCGCCAGCTCATGCCAGTCCACGGGATTCACGAACAAGACCTGGCAACCCATCTCAATTAACTCCCGGATCTCCGCCTTCTGGCGCTCCACCGACAGGGCAGGGTCACGGGAAATCAGCACATCCCCGTGGTTTTCCACACTGGTACGGATTTCTTCATCCACGATTACGTAGAAGGGATTATTGAGGGTCATGTAGACTGCGCCGAACTTGCGGCGTCCCTCATTCTGCCTTGCCGACCAGTCCTGGCGCGTCACCTGCACCATCCCCGCCGCAAGCAGCAGCAGGGCCAGCACCGCCATCAGCCACCAGAACCATTTCTCCCTGCGCTCCAAGACTGCACCTCCTTCAATATGAGCTAATCGCATCTTTTATGTAGAGTTTATGCTACACATAGCGAAAAGTCAAACCGAAGAAACTGCAACAAAAAAGAAAAAGGATAAAGGCTTTTTTTGGCGAATAGATAGATTTGATGTAAGTGTCATATTTTTGAAGAACGCAATCAAGAAGGATGATGATAGACATGAAACCAGGAAGAAGCATGAGGCATCTGCAGAAAACACTTGGCAAACAGCAGGGGCAGGGGCTGCTCAGGGCAGTCCTGCTCCTGCTGCTCCTGCTGCTCGTCTCAGCCCAGCCTTGCGCAGAAGCGAAGGAAGCGCTGAATGTGGGCTATGTGCCCGGCACGGGATTCCTGGAAGAAGATCGCCCCGGACATCAGCGGGGCAGCGGCTACGACTACATGGAATTCCTGGCCGAATACGGCGGCTGGCAGTTTGAATACGTGCCCTGCGCCGACTGGTGGGAGGCAGGAGAGAAACTCTCCTCCGGGGAAATCGACCTCCTGCCGGCCATGCCGGGCAACTACCGCACCCTGCCCCAGGCGGTGCGGACAGACCATGTCATAGCCCGCTTCCCCATGGAGCTGCCCCCCACCCGGATGCCGTTGGGGGACATGCCGCTGTTGCCAAAGACGGACATGCCGTGGGTCCCCACCCAGTAGCTGCCGCAGTTGTGCTGCTCCCGCTGCTCGTTCATCCGCTCCCGGAACATCTCCTCGATCTCCGTCTCGCTGAGCAGCTCGTTGAGCTCGGCCTGCTGTTCGTCGTAGGTGCCCATGTCCGCGTCGGGGCGGTCCAGCCAGTTCAGCAGCTCCTGGGAGACCTCCTGCTGGAACTTCACGTCCTTGAAATACTCCAGGAAGCAGCGGTCAAAGCGGTCGAAGTCCGCCTCGGACTTGATGAGCAGGGCCCGGCACAGGTGGTAAAAGCCCGTGAGGCTGGCGTCCTCCAGCCCCTTGTCCAGGGCCTCCTGGAGGGCCATCCACTCCGTCAGGGAGATCTTCAGGCCGTAGAGCCGCAGTAAATATAAAAAGTCCTCAAACATGGTTTCACATCCCAAGGTTATTTTGTTCTGCCGCAGGCCCTTTGATTCTTCTTGCTTTCCCCGCCCCCTGCGGGGGCGGGGAAACAGGACAGGGCTTTATTTCCAAGCCTTTCGCATGGCGTCGATGTCCTCGTTCTTCTTCAGCAGCACCCCCAGGTAGGGCACCTCCTGGATGATCCGCTCCGGGTCGTAGCCCCCGTGGACCAGGGCCTGGATCCAGTCGATGATCTCGCTGGTGGAGGGCTTTTTCTTGATCTGGGGCAGGGCGCGGATGCGGTAGAAGGCCTCCAGGACCTGCTGGAGCAGGTGCTCGTCCAGGGCGTCGAAGTGGGTGCGCACGATCTCCGCCATGAGCTCCTTGTCCGGGAACTCGATATAGTGGAACACGCAGCGGCGCAGGAAGGCGTCGGGCAGCTCCTTCTCGGCGTTGGAGGTGATGATGACGATGGGGCGGTGCTTGGCGGTGACGGTGCGGCCCGTCTCGTGGATGTGGAACTCCATCCGGTCCAGCTCCCACAGCAGGTCGTTGGGGAACTCCAGGTCCGCCTTGTCGATCTCGTCGATGAGCAGGATCACCTGCTCCTCGCTGGTAAAGGCGTCCCCCAGCTTCCCCAGGTGGACGTAGCGCTCCACATCGTCCACGCCCTCCCCGCCGAACTGGCTGTCGTAGAGGCGCTGTACCACGTCGTAGACATACAGGCCGTCCTGGGCCTTGGTGGTGGACTTGATGTTCCAGATGATGAGCTGCTTGTCCAGGGACTTGGCAATGGCCTCCGCCAGTACGGTCTTCCCCGTCCCCGGCTCCCCCTTGATGAGCAGGGGTTTTTGCAGCACAATGGCGATATTTACCGCCCGCATTAGATCCTCGGAGGCCACATAGTCCCGGCTGCCTCTGAATTCCTGACTCATGGTGCATCTTCCTTTCTTTGACCCGCCTGTGAAGGGACGGGGGATGTCTTCCTTTTTCTTGAAAGAAAAAGGAGGCGAAAAAGAACTTTGGCGCAAAAGCTCCGCTTTTGCTTCCCCTGTTGAAAGGGTTCCCCTTTGTGGGGACTTTGATTTATTCTGTAACCTGGGTGCCGTCGATCCACACGGCTTTCACCTTGGCCAGCCAGTCCAGGGGGTGGCGGTCTGTCACCACCAGGTCGGCGTCAAGGCCCTTTGCCAGGGAGCCCACCCGCTGCTCCAATCCCGCGATCTCCGCCGGATAGCGGGTGATGGCGCACAGGGCCTCCTCCATCTCCAGCCCGCCCCGCACCCCCATGGCGGCGCACAGGGGGAGGAACTGGATGGGGACCTCCGGGTGGTCGGTGCAGATGGCGATCTTCACCCCGGCCCGGTGGAGCTTGGCAGGAGTCTCCAGGCTCTGTCCCGCCAGCTCCGGCTTGTCCGGGAAGAGGAGGCAGGGGCCCGTGATGACGCTCACCTCCGCCTGGCGGAGATGCCTTGCCAGGAGATGGCCCTGGGTGCCGTGGACGATGGTGCAGCGCAGCTTATACTCCCGGGCGATGCGCAGGGCAGTGGCGATGTCGTCCGCCCGGTGGGCGTGGACGTGGATGGGCATCTCCCGGTGCAGTACCGGCAGCAGGGCGCTGTACCGGGCCTCATAGGGCACCGGCGGCTCCCGCTTCCGGTCCGCGTCGTACTCCTGGGCCCGCTCCAGGGTGCTGCGGATGAGGGCGGCGGTGGACATGCGGGTGGCGGGGCCGTTCTTCTGCCCGTGGATCTGCTTGGGGTTCTCCCCCAGGGCCATTTTCATGGAGACGTGGGGGCTGAGGAGCATTTCGTCCACCCAGTCCCCCCGGGTCTTCAGGGCGGCGAAGGTCCCCCCGATGGCGTTGGCGCTCCCGGGGCCGGT
>CAJOIN010000148.1 GCA_905234515.1 uncultured Selenomonas sp. | reverse complement strand
AAAATCTTGAAAAACCGCATTGCACAATCCCCCTTACCTGAAAACATTCAAACCAAGACGTGCTCTCTGCTGTAGTAATTTCTACAACATGCGGATAAATCCTCCCCCTCATAGATATGTGAATTAGAACCCCCGGCAATTTAAATGGATTTTACCTTTGATTCATTGACCAGCTTCCCTGTGATATGCTCCGGCACCAGGGCCAGGCACTGCACTCCGGGCAGGGCGTGCTTCAGTTCTTTTCCGGACATGTTTCGTCATCCGTGGATTTCCTGCTGCACAGTGCCTGCCTTCTTTGCCGCTTCACTCTCCATTCATTCAAGCTCCAACCTTCAGCCGATACCTGCAGCAGTCACCAGTCCATGTGCAAGATGAGATTCTCTTTGCCGGCACCCTCGCTTCTGCATACATTATAGCCTGTCTGCCTACTTCGCCCCAGCCGGGGCAAAATCCTCCCTTCAAAGCACCTTCCTATACACATACCCCGCAATGACAAACTGCACTGCTGCCAGCCCTGCCAGCAGCCCAAAGGCGGCGTACAGGCTGGCAGCATGGGCCAGGGCCCCGATGGCGGCGGGGCCCATGAGGATGCCAAGATAACCCAGGGTGCTCACGGCAGGCACGGCTAGACCTATGGGCATATCCTTCTGCCTGCCCAGCAGGGAAAAGAACACCGGCACGATATTGGCGCTGCCCACGCCGATGGCGAAGAAGCCGGCATAGAGGAGCCAGGCCTCAGGCGCAAAGATCACTGCCAGGAAGCCTGCCAGGGCCAGGAGGCTGCCTCCCAGGATGACCCTTTTCTGGCCCATTTCCTGCACCAGCCTGTCCCCAATGAGCCGCATGGTCAGCATGGCGGCGGAAAAGACCGTGAAGCCTGTGCCCGCCAGGGACATATCAAAGCCCCGCACCGCAGTCAGGAACACGCCGCTCCAGTCCATGATAGCCCCTTCCACCAGAAAGGCAATGCAGGCGATGATGCCCACAAAGGTGACAATGCCCCTGGGTACTGCCAGCATCCTATAGGGCAGCAGGAAGCGGGCGAAAAAGAGGATAGCCCCTGTCATGATTCCCGCCGCTATCAGGGTGGAGGTGGTGGGGGAAAGCCCCAGGCCTCCCACCCATACGCCGAACAGCCCTGCCCCGGCAAAGCCGCCCACGCTCCAGAGGCCGTGCATGCCGGACATGAGCCGCCTGCCGGAGGCTTTTTCCACTATCACCGCCTGGATATTCACCACCACATCAATGCAGCCCATAACGGCCCCAAAGAGCAGCAGCACCGGCACTGCTGCCAGGATTTCGCTTACCTGGCTCAGGAGAAACAGCAGGACGGCAAAGGCCAGGCTGGCAAAAGTCAGCACCTTCCGGCACCCCAGCCGCACCGCTGCCGCCCCGGACAGGGGCATGGTGAGGAGGGAGCCGATGCCGATGCACAGCAATAAAAGTCCCAGAATATCCTCCCCAATGGCCAGCCTCTCACGCAAAAGCGGCACCAGGGGCGCCCAGGAGGCTGCCCCAAAGCCGCCGATAAAGAACACGGCTCTGGTGGCGTGCTGGGTCCAGATATCTGCCGCGTTGAATTCTTCCCGCAGGGTCTGTGTCATTTCCATAAAAATCCTCGTTCAATCAAATAATCAAAAGTCATGGGCAACAGGCTCGCCGTGTTCAAAAGTATAAATTTTGGCAAAGCCTATTTCATTTTCCAAAATCTCCCGGGCCTCCTGCAGATGGTCCGCCAGGTATTTGGTGGAATGGGCATCAGAGCCGATGGTGATGATCCTGCCGCCCAGGTCCTTGTACAGGCGCAGGATATCACGGGAAGGCATGGTGTCGTCCAGGCCGTAATGCCAGGAAGAAGTGTTCAGCTCGATGCCCTTGCCGTCGGCGATGGCCAGTTTCAAGATTTCTGCCACCATATCCCTGACTGCTGCAAAGGGATATTTCCCCTGCTTGTCATAGCGGCGAATAAGGTTCACATGGGCCAACACGGAATAATGCTTGAAGGCTTTCATGACCTCATACATTTCCTGATAGTACCGCTCGTTGTACTGCTGCTGCGTCCTGCCCTCCTGGAATGCCTGATTCCAGAACTCCTTGTTCTCCACCTGATGGATGGACAGCAGGATAAAGTCCAAATCCTGCTCATAGCGGGCAAAGAGCTCCTCATAGCGGGAAATGGTGCCTGCCTGCACCCCGAATTCCAGCCCGCAGCGCAAGGCAATCTCAGGGGCAAACTCCTGCTTCAGCCTGCGGAATTTCTCAAAGTAGGCCGGGTAGTCCACATTGGCCAGCGGCTCCAAAGAATCAGCCGGCGTCCCCATGCCATCGCCGCCGCGATACTCAATATTTCCCTCTGCCCAGTCCTTCTTGATGCCATAGTCCACATGGTCGGTGAAGCAAAGCTCCTCAAGGCCCAGGGCAATGGCCCTTTTCACCTGTTCCTCCATGGGCTCATGGGAATCGTCGCTGAATTCCGTATGCACATGATAATCTGCCAGCATGGTGAAACCTCCTGTCATTCTTTCAAAAGCAAATTCCTGCCTATCTGCCGCAGCCCTGCCGCATAGTCCTGCTGGAAGGAAGCCCCCAGCCTGACTTCAGGCAGCAAGGCGGCCGGCAGTTCCTCACGGCATGCAGCCATAATCTCAGCTAAGGCCGCTTCTGTCAGTCCCTCCCGGTAGAATACCACCTGATGGGGATTCCAGTAGCGCACCAGACGCAGGAGCTCCGCTGCTGCCAGTTCCTTGAAATCCCCTTCCCTGTAAGGGGCAGGGTTGGCGTAACGAAAGCCTATCTCACCGGCAATGCCGTCTTTTCCCTCATAGAGGCGCCCCTTCAGCAAAATGCCTGCCCCTGGAGGATAGCCATGGGGCCAGTAGATGCCGATGACAGTTTCCTGCGCTGCCTGAGGCCATTGCCGGCCGTATCCCATCACCGCTGCATTGATGTCGTTGCAGATGTGCACCGGCAGGGCAAGGGCCTCTGACAGCCTTTCCCGCAAGGCTATGCCCTGAAGCCGGGGATAATCTATGATCATCATCCTGCCGGCCACGTCCACCCCCGGCACCCCCAGCAGCACCCGGCTGATCCCGGGGAACTGCTCTCTTGCCTGCTGCAAGTGCGCCAGCAGCACCTCTGCCGTTATCTCAGGGGGGAAGACTTCCTGCTGCCAGATGATTTCTCCCAGGAGATTTTCCACCGCCAGCACCAGCTTGTCCTTTCCCCGCTCCTCAAACATATAGAGCAGCAGCGCCAGCTTCCTGTTGCGGCAGAAGGCAAACTGCCGGGCAGGCCGCCCACCTGCCTCGCCAGGCAAGGCAGCAGCCTCCACCGCTTCCGCCTCCCCCGCTTCCACCAAAGTCTTCAGCAGGGCATTAACCGTCACCACGCTGAAGCCGGAAGCCTCCGCCAGCTGCGGCTTAGTGGCCTGCCCCAGATCCATCAGCACCCTGCGAAGCATATCCAGATTGGCCCTGCGCATATCCCTTTTGTCCATCTCACACCTCGAAAGTATGTTTATAAAGTAACTTTATAAACATACTTTACCATGTGGTTTCTGCTCTGTCAATCAAAAAAGCGTCCTGGAAAGACTTGCAAATCTTTCCAGGACACTTTTCAATGTCGAAATCCCACCATTGATTTGGAACTATCTCCAAACGCTTGATTTCCATCTACTGCCAAAATCAACGAATGCACTACGATGTTCGCAGGCTTTCTTTCATACTGCACCAGCAACGAAATACACCTGCTCATCAATAGGCTGCATCAGCACCGCCTTGAACCTGTGAAGGTTCCGCATCCCTATGGTCTATGTCCATGTGATAAGCGGAGTCAAACTTGCGTTTTGGGCGCAATTTGGCTCCCCGTTCTTCCAGGAAGGAACGCAGCAGCCATGGCTTATCCGAGATAAGCCCATCCACCCCCATATCATACATCATTTCCATATCATTGCAGCTGTTCACCGTCCATGGCACCACCTTCATGCCCAGATTATGTGCCTCCTCTACCATCTCTTTGCTGATTTCCATATAGTAGGGAGAAATGATATCAGCACCTATGGCTTTGGCAGCCTGCACTGGATCTCCTTTGAAATCCTTGATGTCCAGTCCACCAAGCCAGGGAGACTTTTCTTTATCCCAACGACGCAAAGATTCTGCCTGCTTCCCCCAGGACGGCTGTTCCTGCCACAGTGCAGAAAGGGTAATGCGGGGATTAAGCTCCTTCTCCATGCGCAGGATCTCCCAATCAAAGGTCTGCAGTACCGTGCGGTCCTCCATTTGGTACTCTGCGATAAGCTCGTTGAAGCGCTGCAGGAAACGTCCTTTATCTGCGTTGTATTTATAAGCATCGCCAGTAAGAGGATCAGGATAGGATTTCACTTCGATATTGAGCAGCACCGCCTCGTCGCCTGACGCCTTGATAAGCTGGAGAAATTCTTCCAGGGTGGGAATCTTGGCAAACTCCGGCGTTACCTGTGAAATGCCGTGCAGTTCGTAATATTCTGTGGCAGGATTTATCCTGGCCACATTGAATTTCTGAATTTCTGCCACTGTCATTTTCCGGATATCGTATGTACCTGCCGTCACATATTCCCCCTGTCCATCCCGGGTTATGTCCGGATTCAACAGGGGATTATGACTCATGACTATCTCACCATCTGCAGTGAGCTGCATATCACATTCTATACTGGTAGCTCCCATCTCCAGAGCATAAGCATAGGCATACAGGGTATTTTCCGGCCGTGCATCCCGGCCGCCGCGATGGGGCTGAAAATCAAACACGTCGTTTATATTCACTTTTGCCTCAGCTTCCTGGGGCGTCAACCAGACTTCAGCCCCTGTCAAGAACGTCAGTGCCAGAAAGGCACCTCCGATGATAAATGCTTTCCTGTTCATTTCTCCACCTGGCCTCTATAGCTTCTGGCCTTCAGCAGAGCTCTTTCCCTGCCTCTGCCAGAATCCGCATCTGCTCCATGGTCTCCTCTTCCGTCACCAGCGGCAGCGCGCCGTTCAGCAGCGTCTCATACAGGGCGTCATAGTACCTGGCATAGTCCCCTTTTTCACTGGGGACTTTTTCTTCGTGGTAGTTCCCCGCGTCATCGTACCAAGTGAGGGTGCCGTAATGCTCCGGCAGGTCCAGGCCAAAGTCCGGGTGGCCTGCGGGCAGGTAAAACTTCTTCAGATCCGCCTCCTGCCTGTCTTCGGTTTCCTTGACAAAACAGCCCCGCCGTCCGTAAAGCTCGAAGCTGGGACGTGCTTTGGCCCTGAAATAGCTGGACTTCACTGAGACCTTGAAGCCCTCATAGAACAAATCAAGATCAAAGTAATCGTTCATGCGGCCTTTGCCCAAAAGCTGCCGTACATCCGAGCGGACTTCCAAAAGCCTCCCAAACCAGGCCAGCACCTGGTCTACGGTGTGGCAGGCGTGGGTATAGAGGAAGGCCTCGTCCTTCCGGAAGCTCTCTGCCCCTTCCGGCACATAGGCCCGGTAGTAATCATAGTTCATGTTGTCAGGAAATCGCTGTCAAAGCGGCGGTTCTGATAGCACTGCACCATCACGCCCTTTTCCTTTGCCAGACGGAACAGCTCTGCCGCTTCCTCAGCATTTGTGGCAAAGGGCTTTTCCACCACGCAGTTCTTCCCGGCTTCCAGCACCTTCTTCGCCAGGGGATAATGGGCTGCCGTGGCCGTCGTCACCACCAGCACATCTATTTCCGGGTCATGAAGGATCTTTTCCAGGTCATCTGTATATTCCACGCCCTCAATCCTCGCCCAGTCCTGTTTCGCCAGATTCCGCTGATAGATCATCTTCACCCGGAGCGTATCGGGGCGGTTCAGCACAAAGGGCAGATGGTAGCGGTTGGTGCTCTTGCCATTGCCTATATAGCCGATTACTAATTTCCTGTTTTCCATTGCAGTCTCACCTCGAAGCATTTTATTCGCTGTCTCACTGGCCAAATCCTTTGCTCCTGCCATGGTCTCCAGCTTTTATTTAGTCACCGTCACCCGGTCAATCTCCTGACCGTCAGGCAGGAAGCATCTGACAGTTATTTCCCGGGCCGTCACCTGCATGGTGAGGTAGTTGTCCGTCTCCGGCTGGGGAGCCACCACTTCGTCCAGCTGGTGGTCCACCCAGAGCCCGGGATAGCGGACATTGCCCGCCACGCCGGTCAGGATATAGAGAGGCCCCCCGCTGTCCCGCTGGAAGTTCCTAATATGGCCCCGGTTGCGGTAAGTGTGCAGATGGGCGGTGAAGACAAGGTCAATGCCCAGCTCGTCAAAAAGGGGCATGAAAGCCTCACCCACCCCGGAAATGCCCTCCTGCCGCTCGGGACGCTTGTGGATACGGTATTGCAGCACATCCTTGTGGAGCAGGGCTATCTTCCACTTCTTGTCGCTGCCTTCGGCATCTTTCCGCAGCCATTGCAG
>CAJOIN010000147.1 GCA_905234515.1 uncultured Selenomonas sp. | reverse complement strand
TGGTCATCCTTGTGCTGCTGCAGGAACCTCTGGTAACGCTCGGAGGCTTTTCGCCAGCCCTCATCCTCCACAAAGGTATCATCGCAGCGCAGGTTCATTTCCATTGCTCCGCCGCAAACGGGACACTTTGGCACGAGTTCCGTGGGGATGCGCATATCCCGCTCTGCCGCCCTCATGCGCCGCACGGCTTCCTCATTGTCGTATGTCTTTCCATGGCAGGGCGTCTTGCATTGCCACAGGCCATAGTCGCCCTGGGTGTAGAAAAGCCGTTCCTTGGCAAAACCGTTGTTTTGGAAAAGATGATCCACATTGGTGGTGAGGACAAAGTGTTCCTTTTCCCTGGCGACGCGAAGCAAGTCCTCATGTACCGCGCTTTTCGGCTGGTCATAACGATTGCAATAGATATTGCGGCTCCAGAAGGCCCACTTTTCCTCCTCGGTGTGGTAGGGGAAGAAACCACCTGAATACATATCGTGGAAATGATATTTCCGCTCAAAATCGGCAAAGTGTTTTTGAAAGCGCTCCCCTGCATAAGTATAGCCTGCCGCTGCACTTAGTCCGGCTCCGGCTCCAATCAGGACGGCATCCGCATTTTCGATGGCTTTCTCTAGCCGCAAAAGTTCCTCTGATGCTTTCATAACAGCCTCCATTGACAAAATACCGTAGGTGTAATAATATATATTACAACGAATTATATGCCATGCTAGATGTAATGTCAATAGGTACATCGAAAATAGGAGGGATGACCCATGCAATTTTCGGTTCGGCTTCCCGTGGCTACCCATGTCCTGTTGTGCATTGGGAGGTTCCAAGGGGAGTACAAGACCACCTCCACTTTCCTGGCCGGTAGCGTCAACGTCCATCCGGTTATCATAAGAAAAGTGCTTGGACAGTTGCGAACGGCGGGGTTAGTGGAAGTCGCAGCGGGAGTAGGGGGAGCGAAGCTGACAAGAAGCCCGAAGGACATCACTTTGGCCGTGGAAGAAGATGAAGATTTATTTCACTTCCAGGAAAATCCGAATCCTGATTGTCCCGTAGGCAGGAACATCCATCGCGTGCTTGGAACGAGGCTGGAAAGGATAAAACAGCACATGAGGGAGGATTTGGCGAGGATAACCCTGGAGGAATTATTAGATGCGGTCGACGAGGAGCCGATGTAGCCATTTCTCCGCCGGGGAATGGCCCTATGGCAGTGGCAGGATTTCTCCGTCCCACGGCGAACTACTTCTACACGCCCGCCTGTGCCGTGAAACTTATCGCCGGGATGATTGAGCCGTATAGTGGCGTTGTATACGACAAAATCATAGCCGGATTGATACAAGCATATGGAGAGCGAAACACCTCGAAACTCTATGAAAGAAGCGGCTTCGAGGTGCTTTGATATTATTGGTTATGACTTGATGTATGATGGGGGAAAATTAGTATGTTACAGATTCTCCGTCTAGCGGCATATCGTAATTGGCTATGCAGCGCTTTGCCAGATAACCTTTCATGGTGTGGCGAGTTATGGATGCATGAGCCACATTGTCAAAATGAGTCAGATAAAGCCTGGCAGATGGCAGAGTCTTAGCAACGCAATGCACATCCTCATCATTCATGATAAGGCGGCCGTTCTCTGTGGTTTCTGCTGCACAGCAGTTAAGCGCGACAATATCTGGATTGTATTTTTGTAGCGTTTGCTGTATAGCAGGATACCATACGGTATCCCCGGCCAGATAGAAGGTCTTTTCCCGTGGAGACTCAAACATAACCCCCATGGCCTCTCCGCAGGGTGCAACTGTACCGTGACGCGCAGGCATGGCAGCAATCTTCAGGCTGTCCAGTTCTATGCCTTGTGGGCTCAGGACGATGACATCAGTAAAGCCTGATTTGCGGAAAACAGCAGCATCTTTTTCATCCTGACAAATAACAGGCACATTTTTGTCCAGGGGTGCGCCTATCGTACCGTTCGGGGCAATATCAATATGATCCGGATGGATATGGGTGACGAGGTAATAATCTACGCCTGCCAGAATGTCTTCTACAGGCATCGGCAGGTTGTAGAAGGGCATGGGCAAATGTTCCTTCATGGAGTCAGGGACGTGGTAGGGCATACCGGGAATGTCTACGAAGGAAAACTGATGCCTTGGGGCAAGCCAGGGATCAATGAGAAATACCTTTCCTGCATATTCAAGGCGATTGGTGGCATTGCGAATTTGCGTGAGTTTCATAGATAAATCATCCTTCTGTAAATTAATGAGCAAATCTTTTTTCTGAGTCCAGTATAACCCTGTTGCCTTATGGCAGCAAGAAAACAGATGGTCACTTGCCGCAACTAAATGGTTGCTATATAACGAGGAAGAAAATGTCCCCAGGCTGGAGGATTTTGCCTACGGCAAAATTTGAACAATGGCGTTATAATACAAGCAAACATTCTGGAGGGGTGGGGCATGAATCAAAAACAAATGGAATATTTCATGGAAGTTTATCGCATTGGCAATATTCAGGGAGCTGCTGACAACCTCTATGTTTCCCGGCAGGGTGTAAGCAAGATGCTCAGAGGCTTGGAGGAGGAACTAGGGCATCTATTGTTTGAGCGCAGTCCTCACGGACTCATACCTACTGACTACGCAAATGCGCTTCTTCCCCATGTAGGAAAGCTTTTGGATGAGTACCGCTCCATCGAGAGTATGAACACACTGGCCGCACAATCGAGACATGTGGTCACTGTTTACGCCTTAGACCATGTTTTTTCCTATCTCGGAGCGAATTTCTTCGCTGATTTTCACAAAATATATCCCCACACCGTCCTAAGCACTGTTGACACTACTGATGATGCGGCTTTGGAAGGGCTGCAAACAGGCAGGTGCAACTTTGCCATTGTCACGGCTCCTATAGATGGCGCTCAGTTTCAGTGGGCAAAGCTGTTTTTTTCAAAATATTGTGCCCGGTTGCATAAATATCATCCTTTGGCTTCGGCAGAGCGCTTGAGGTATGAGGATCTTGATGGTCAGACTATTGTCAGTAAGGGGCGCGGTTATCGTTGTTTTCGGCATAATATTGACAAATACATACTGTTGCAAGGCTTTCATGTAGACATTATAGCGGAAACGGCAGACGAAAATCTCATTTATGAACTGATGAGCCGCTATAAGGCAATAAATATTGGTTATGATTATGCTGCAAATATAAATCCTCATCCTGATATCGTCATGAAAGAGTTGGGGACAGCAGATGATATTGGGCAGGATGTTTGCCTGGTGTGGGATAAAACAATCACCATGACAAATGCCAGCAAGAAATTTATGGAGTTCATGTTAAGCTGGCTACCCGCAAACGGAATAGGAATTTCTAAGAAAAAACGGGAGTTTTAGATTGAAGGTACTGAAATTTTACGGTGCGCAGGTATTGGATATACAGTTATCTCTCCATGGGAGACAGACAAGGTGCTAATGGACTTGAAGAGGAAGTGAGGCGTGGACAACATGGTAAGAGACATAATGAAGGATTTGTTATTTCTTGGGCAAAAGGCTGAGCCGGCTGCCAAGGAGGACATTGCCATAGCAGAAGACCTGCTGGACACGCTTCGTTTTCATAGGGAACACTGCGTAGGGATGGCGGCAAATATGATAGGCGAACGGAAGGCTATCATAGCCATAGCCGAGGGGAACAGGTTCACAGCGATGTTGAACCCGGAAGTGGTGAAGAAGTCCCCAAGGACATACAAAACCTTAGAGGGCTGCCTGTCCATACCCGGTGAGCGTGAAGTGGAACGCCATGACTGGATTGAAGTCAAATACAGGGACATGGGCTGGCATAAGGAAAAGCGTAAGTTTACAGGCTTTGAGGCAGAAATTGTCCAGCATGAATTAGACCATCTGGAAGGGAAGCTTGTCTGATGCGTATTCCCGAAGGGCTGCTGGCAAGCATCACCTTAAAGGCCCACGGAAACGCTCGGAGGATGATAATTTGCAGTATAAGGACAAGCTGGAACAGTTGCCCAGCAAACGGTATGCAACCATCATGAAAATAATTAAAACCAGTCAAAGGGGAACGCCGTTTGATTGTATCATTTTCATGATGGTAACTTTATAATTTCATGGCAAAAGGTTATTGGAGGTTTAAAGGGGCAGAGCTCCTGGGGAGGGCATAATGAGCAGATTGAAAGATCTTAGAAAAGTAGTTGGCAGCATGTTGCGTAACAGCATAACGGACGCAGAAAAGCTGGAAAGTGCTTATGCACATCTCTATGGTGTTTCTCTCGCGGCTACGTTGATAGCAGAAAAGCGTGGTGAGAATTCGGAGCTGGCCAGCATGTCAGCCATGTTGCATGACATAGCAGCCTATGTTAGTGGCTCCTATGATGACCATGCCCATAGAGGAGCAGATATGGCGAGGGCGGTCCTGTTGGAAAATGGCTTGGCCACTCCGGCGGAAATTGACATAATATGCTCTGCTGTATACCACCATGATGATAAATTGGTGAAGGATGAGCCTTTGGCTGAGGTGTTGAAGGATGCAGATGTCATGCATCACGTTTTCAACGATTTGGCCAAGCCCGTCAAGGACAAGGAACTGGCACGCTATCGGGCACTTAGACAGGAATTTTTTTGCATGCCAGATGCCAAATGAAAGGTTTCCCTTTCTGATATAACGAGGCAGCCCTGAGTATGGGCAAGATGAATGGAGGCGCAGTGATGCAGCATGAATGCAAGATAACGGTCTTAGAGAAAAAGGTCTTTGCAGACTATCAGGAAAAATACCTGGCTGACCCGAAGTCAGGGCCATGTCCGTTTTTCAATGTGGGCGATACCTTCATATTGAAGAGAACTCCGGAACAGGATGATTTTTACAATATGATGAACGGCAAATTCTGCGGTGAGGCATGGGATGCCATAAGCAGGTATGTTTATGCGGCCCTGCAGGGCGGTTCTATCATGCATAAATGGACTAATGATGACCGTATGATGATTGCTTGCTGCAATGATGGCACACGGCCTGTCATTTTCAAGATTGAACGAATTGATATTCCTGAAACAGAAGATGAGCGCCAATGGCTGGAAAAGCAGAACTTTAAAAATACGGTTAATGATGCTTATACCGGCTAGTGTAAGACCTCGTTCATCTTTAGATGAACGAGGTCTTACACTAGGAGTTATTTCCTATGGTTGGCAGAGCCTGCCTCCCAATTTTTGACCGTGGCCGTAGTGGTGACAGGATGTTTCCTGTGGTGGAAACGGAGGTCGAATTTTCCAAAGGAAAGCTGAAATTTGAGGAGGAATATTTCCCATGAAAAAATATCCCCTGTTCCCGTCTCAGTTGGGTGTGTTCCTGGAGTGCCTGGCCTATCCCGATACCACCCAGTATAACTTGCCTCATCATGTCAAAATGGATTTATGCGAAGATGTGGATGCCCTTGTGGGCACATGGAAACGGTTGATTTGTGCTACGCCCACCCTCCGCACCCGTTTCGAGATGGACGGGGAAGGCAATTCCTGGCAGTGGCCGGAGGAAGATATGCCCATCCATATCCCCGTGAAATCCATGACGG
>CAJOIN010000146.1:659-5222 GCA_905234515.1 uncultured Selenomonas sp. | reverse complement strand
CCAGCAGTTCCTCCAGGCGGGAAAAGAGCTGGTTGAAGTCCGGGGAACCGTCCTCGTGTACCATTTTATCGGGGGGAAGCCCTGGTTCATCCGTCTCATCGCACATTTCAATCACGCAGCGCCTGACTGTGGCGAAGGTCTGGAAGCTGTCAAGGAGGGGCAAATCGGGAATTGTGACCTGTATGGGCTCACCCGGCACCAGGGGCTGCAAACTGCGGAAGCAGAGACCGCCGCCGCTGATGTCCAGGAGCCGTCCCTTGCAGGGTACGAGCAGTTCCCCCTGGGGATTCATCTGCTGATAGGTGAGCTGGCCGGTGAAGGGCACGCGCACGAAGCGCCGCTTCTGCTGGGCACCCTTCGGTTTATCTGTGAGGCGGGAGGAACCATGTTTTTCTTGCATCGCGGGTCATCCTTTCCCGTTGCTGGTACGTTTTTGCTAGGCATATAGTACCAAAGTCCTAGTTGGCTGTCAACATGGAAATTGGCGCTGTACCTCTTTCATAGATATTTCAAGTTCATAAGGGTATAATAATAGCGTATCACGATCAAGGATATATGGAGGGGATTTCATGCGGGTACTTTTAGCGGAAGATGACAAGCGCCTGGGCAAGCTGATCCAGTATATGCTGGAGCAGCATGATATCAAGGTTGAATGGGTGACGAACGGCAGCGATATCTATGAGTATGCCATGTATACGGAGTACGATATCCTGATCCTGGACTGGATGATGCCTGGGGAGAACGGCGTGGATGCCTGCGCCAGGCTGCGCCAGGATGGCTATCAGAAGGCTATCCTGATGCTGACGGCCCGCGACTCGGTGGAGGATCGGGTCACGGGGCTGGATGCCGGGGCCGATGACTATCTGGTGAAGCCCTTCGAGTTCGAGGAACTGCTGGCGCGGCTGCGGGCCCTGGGACGGCGCAGCACCCAGAAGATCCAGCAGGATGTGGTGGAGGTGGGCGAGTTCACCCTGAACCGCACGGCGAAGGTGCTGAAGAAGAAGGATCAGGTCATTCAGCTCTCCCCCAGGGAGTTCCAGATTTTTGATCTTCTGGCCCAGAATATCGGCATTGTCGTGCCCAGGGATATTATCCTGGATCGCATCTGGGGCCTGGAGTCGGATGTCAGCTCCAACAATATTGATTCCTATATGAAGATCCTGCGCAAGAAGCTGAATGCAGGGGACGGGCAGTCCGTGATCAAGACTGTGCGCGGTGTGGGTTATAAGTTGGAGGCGGGCGCCTGATGGCGATGGCGGAAAATCTGTTCGGGCGCAGCCGGCAACGGCTGACCTTGCTGTATTCGATTGTTATGATTGTGTTCCTCGTCCTGCTGCTCTTTGTGATGCACATGACGATGGAGTGGTCCATTACTTCTGAGCAGGCACGGGAACTGATGGATACGGCGGAGAGCGTATCGGATGCCCAAGGGTATCTGAACCAGCACCCCGAGCTGACCATAGATGATAATGTGCTCTACAAGAGCACGAATGACCGTCTGTTCTTTTATGTGTTTGACAGTGACGGACGCCTGCTGAATTTCGCCAGGGCCTCCTTCCGCATCGAGCCCTTTATCCTGGACGAGATGCAGAACTGGAAGACTCCCGAGGGGGAGGTGGCGGTCTTCACGAAGCACGGGGAGAACGGGCGCAAGACCAAGGTGATGATGACTGCCAAGCATGTGGCCGGTATGGGGCTGGTGGACAGCTCCCTGCAGACCGTCTATGTGGGCAAGGATGTCACCGCCATGTATAACGGCATGGAGAAGGCCACTTACGCCCTGGCTATCCTGGGGGTTATCGCCCTGATTATTGCCACGGCGGTGGGCCATGTGCTCTCCGGCCGCGCCATGGTGCCCCTGAAGACGGCCTATGAAAAGCAGCGCCAGTTTGCGGCGGATGCTTCCCATGAGCTGCGTACGCCCCTGTCCGTTGTGATGGCTTCGGCGGAGCTTTTGCAGAATGATCCTTCCATCACTTCCCCCTTTCTGAAGCAGGTCATTGATGATGTGCGGGATGAAGTGAAGAAGATGACGAAGCTGGTGGGTGATCTTCTGGTGGTGGCCCGCAGCGACAATAAAGCCCTGAAGCTGAAGCCCTCGAAGTTTGAGCTGGCAGGGCTTATCGAGCAGACGGCCCGCCTGATGCAGCCCCTGGCGGAGCAGAAAAATATTACCCTGCGTGCCGAAGGGCTGAAAAAAACCGATATCCAGGCGGATGAGCAGAAGATTCGCCAGTTGGTGCTGATTCTGGTGGATAACGCCGTGAAGTACACGCCGGAGGGGGGCACGGTGACGGTCTTTATGCCCCAGGCAGAGAAGGGCCATGTGAAGTTTGCTGTCTCGGATACGGGCATCGGCATTGCCAAGGAAGACCAGGAGAAGGTCTTTGACCGCTTCTACCGGGTGGACAAGGCCCGTTCCAGGGAAATGGGGGGCAACGGCCTGGGCCTTGCCATTGCCCAGGAGATTGTGAATCTCCACAAGGGGCATATCTCCATTGCCAGCGAGTTGGGCAAGGGCACCACCTTTATCGTTGACCTGCGGGCCAAGGTAAAGACGGGCAAGCTGCCCAAGGTTGTGCCCCAGACGGAGTAGGGCGTGCAGAAAAAATTTATTTTTTTTAACAAAAAGCAGGAAAGAATGTGCTCCTTAGCGAACTATCCCTAGGATATCATTATACGAATAGGGTGGTTTTAGATGTCTGAGGAAGTGTGCATGCCATGAAGCATGCGGGTTTTGAGGAGCGGCTGGACAGTATCATGGTGCGGGGGGCCATCCGTTTGCAGGAGCGTATGCGGCTGGCATATTTCCGCGGCAACCTGGCCTCTTATCTTGAGCGCATTGGCCTGGCAGAGGGGCTGGAGCCTCTGTTGCAACGGGGGAGCCTGCTGGATGTGCAGGATGAGGCGGTGGTGCTGCTGGCCAGCAAAATCCGCCAGGCCCGCAAGAGCGGCTGCCTGAAGGAGTTTTTGAAGCAGGTAAATATGCTGGAACTTCTGTATAAGGATCAGCAGCGCCATGTGAAGCCCACGGGGCAGGAACAGGCCAGGCATAAGCATGTGCAGGTGGAGGGTGAGAACAGAGACTCGGCGGAAAGCGCCAAGGAAAGAGCACTGAGGCTGGGGCGGCTTACCCTCATCAAATAAGAGTACGAAAAAAGGGGCAAACACAGATACAGACCGTGTTTGCCCCTTTGTCATTGATGGATTTTTACAGGATGCCCTGCACTTTTTCCGCGATGGCGCGGAGGTCGGCTTCCGTGGGCACATTGGCCTGGCGGATTTTTTCCAGCACGATTTCGCAGCCGCAGGCTTTCAGTTCTTCCTCCACCAAGGCGATGCTCTGGCCACCCCAGCCGTAGGAGCCGAAGGCGAAGGCCTTGTGGTTCTTCGGCGCCAGACCTTTCAGGTAGCAGAGGAAGCTGGCCACGGTGGGCATCATCTGGTTGTTGAGGGTGGGAGAGCCTACGGCCAGGTATCTGGCGGTAAGCACATCGGTAACAATGTCGGAGTAATGATTGGCTTTCAGGTCGTAGTAATTGCAGCGAATGCCTTTTCCCTCGAAGGCCTCGGCAATGGCGCGGGCCATCAGCTCGGTGGAGTGCCACATGCTGTCAAAGACCACCACGGCCCTCTCCTCCAGCTCCTGCTTGGACCATTTCTGGTAGCTTGCCAGTATTTCCTTGATGTACTTGCGCCAGATTAGGCCGTGGCCCGTGGCGATAAGGTCGATGTCGAGGCCACCCAGGGAGGCAAGGGCCTTCTGGGCCTGCTGGCCGTAGAGCATCAGGATGTTGGCATAGTATTTCTGGGCCTCGTGCATGGTGACGGGCAGGTCGTTCTCGTCATCGAAGCGGGAGCTGGTGGCGTAGTGCTGGCCGAAGGCATCATTGGAAAAGAGGATTTTTTCCTCCGGGCAGTAAGTGACCATGCTGTCCGGCCAGTGCAGCATGGGGGTGGGGACGAAAGACAGGGTGCGGCTGCCTAGCTTCAGCGTGTCCCCGGCTTTCACGGCCTGATAGGGCAGCTCGCCGTAGCGGGCGGTAAGTCCCTTCAGGCCCTGGGGCTGGCTGGTGATGATGGTGGCATTAGGGCAGTGCTCGTGCATAAAGGGGATGGAGCCGGAGTGGTCAGGCTCCACGTGGCTGGACACGATGTAATCAATTTTGGCAGGGTTCACGATGCTCTGCACCCGCTGCAAAAGTTCTTCTTCAAAGCCGTGCTTGACGGTGTCGATAAGGGTGATTTTTTCATCCATGATCAGGTAGGCGTTATAGGTGGAGCCGCGCCCCGTTTCATAGCCGTGGAAGGAGCGCATGGACCAGTCGATGGCCCCCACCCAATAGATGTTCTCACGTATTTTTACTGCCTGCATAAGATGACCTTCTTTCTGGTGTTAATATTTATAGAAAATTGATAAAAATCGACTTCTTCTATTTTATCGCGAAAAGCAGGTCTTGGCAAGGTTTGAAATTTGCACTAAACTGGTAAAAGTCTTCCCTTTGAGGAAAGAATTTTTCACCAACGGGCACGGCTCGTGGTGTTACTTTCTTTGTGTGGACA
>CAJOIN010000146.1:0-547 GCA_905234515.1 uncultured Selenomonas sp. | reverse complement strand
GAAAGTAACCAAAGAAAACCGCCGCCCTTGTTCCCTTCCTTGGAGAACGAGGGCGGCAGCGCCCATCCCTGGGCGCGGGATTACCATTGCCTTCTGCGTAGCACATGTCCGCCCCCTTGGGGGCGGGGGACCCTCTTGAGGGTGGTGGGGGTAAAGAGGTTGCAGCTTGAGAGGATTTTTTTAAAGAGTATAGCAAAGGAGCTGGCCGGGATGCGCCATCAGGGGAAAATTGCGGAGAGAATCAAGGGCATGAATAAGCGGCAGGGTCTGATTGTATTGGCCTTGGGCGCAGTTTTTGCCCTGGCCCTCTATATGTATTTCGGCCATGGAAGGGACGAGCAGCCCAGGAGCGTGATGCAGAAGCCTCTGGTGCAGGTGATGGAGCTCAGCCGCCGGGATATGATGCGGCATGTGGTGCTCTCCGGCCAGACGGTGGCGGCGGCGGATATTGCCCTGGCCCCGAAATACTCCGGGCGCATAGCGGAGGTGCGGGTGGAGCTGGGGGACAGGGTGGAGGCCGGGGAGATATTACTGGTGCAGGATACGG
>CAJOIN010000145.1 GCA_905234515.1 uncultured Selenomonas sp. | reverse complement strand
CTATGAGCTGGTAAAGAAGCTGGCACAAAAGGGGTTGACGGTCATCATCATTTCCGACGATCTGCCGGTGGTCCTCACGAACTGCAACCGCGTGATGGTCATGCAATCCGGCCGGCTGGCGGCCACTCTCTCCACCCAGGGACTGGAAGAGAATCGCCTGGCTGAGCTGGCGAATTAAGGTGAAAGGAGGAAGATATCATGACGGCAAAGCGTGCCTTAAAGTCCACGGAATTTTACGTGGCTCTTGTACTGCTTTTCCTTTGCATGGCAGTTGAAGTAAAAAGCGGACAGTTTTTCACGGGGAATAATCTGGTGGATCTTATCCGTGCCTTTTCTATTCCGGCGATGTTCTGCATCGGTGAAATGTTTGTCATTATTACGGGCGGTGTTGACGTATCCTTCCCGGCTATCGCCTCCATGGCCATGTTCATCGTTTGCTCCAGGATGGAGAACGTGGCCACTAATCCCTTGGAATTCTTCCTGGTGGCGATGCTGATTGGCCTTGCCATAGGTTTGGTGAACGGCTATATTATCGCCCGGTTTAGATTCCCTGCGCTTATAGTCACCCTGGGAACCAGCAGCATCTGCTTCGGTATCATGCAGGGTGTCTTCAAGTCAAGGGAATATCCCCTTTGCCAGCCCCTTTATGAGCTGGGGCAGGCAAAACTATTTTCTGTGACCAACTCGGTTTCCGGACTGACCTCGGATATGCCCATTGGGGTTATCCTCATGGTGATTACCATATTCATAGGCTGGTTCATCCTTAATAAGACTATGCTGGGGCGCGGTATCTACGCTATTGGCGGCGACGAAAAGGCTGCACAGCGTGCGGGCTTCAATGTTTTCAAGACCCTGATGTTCATCTATGCTTTTTCCGGCTGCATGGCAGGCCTGGTAGGCGTCTTGCGTTCCACCATGCTGCTGGCAGTCCATCCCAACAATCTGGAAGGCTTGGAGCTTACGGTTATTGCTGCCTGCGTGCTGGGAGGCGTCCGCATGGAAGGCGGCAAGGGAACTGTGTTGGGGGCAATGCTGGGCATGGCTCTTTTGACTATTGTTGACAACAGCCTGATACTCCTGGATATTTCCACCACCTGGCAGAAGGTCTTCACAGGGGCCATTATCATTATCGGTACGGCTATTTCAGCCATTCAGGCTAAGCGGGACGAAAGAAAGCTCAACGTGAAGCTGGAAGGAGGAGATTAGTCCATGGGAGCATTGCAGAATGTAATCAATCGGGACAAGAACCTGGCGCGTCTGCTCCTGGTATTCGTGGTTATCTTTGCCATTTGTGTGGCCTTGAAAGGTTCCTTGTTCCTGAGCGTGTCGAATTTCCAGTCCATGGGCAAGCAGTTCCCGGAGTTTGGGCTGCTGGCCATTGCCATGGCCTTTACACTGTTCACAGCAGGCATTGACCTGAGTGTGGTGGCGGTGGCCAACCTTTGTGCAGTATTGATGGCGAAGTTCTTGATAGCCAACGGGGCAGGGGCAGATGGGGGCTCGGTAACCTCCCTGATTATCATGGGCTGCCTGATGGTGCTTATGATTGGCATGATGTGTGGGGCTCTCAACGGCCTGCTCATAGGAGTGGTGGGCATCACGCCTATTCTGGCCACCCTGGGAACTCAGGCGCTCTTTATGGGCTGCGCCATTGTCTTGACCAATGGCAGTACCCTGGGCGGCTTGCCACCCCAGCTTTCCGCCTCCATGAACAGCAATGTGGCGGGGATTCCGGTAACTATCCTGATTTTCGCTGTATTTGCAGCCCTGGCAGCCTTCATCATGAGCAAGACTACCCTTGGCTACAAACTGCGCATGCTGGGCACCAGTGTCAAGGCCTCGACTTTTTCCGGATTCAGCAATATCAAGCTCTATATGTATAACTACATGCTCAGCGGTGTCCTGAGCGCTGTGGCTGGCATAATCATGCTGGGGCGTTTCAACTCCGCCAAGGCTGACTATGGTGCTTCCTATCTCATGGAGGCCATCCTGATTGCAGTGCTGGGGGGCGTAGACCCTTATGGCGGCAAAGGGAATATGAGCGGTGTCATTGTGGCTATCGTCATTGTGCAGATGGTGTCCAGCTGGCTTAACATGTATGAGGATATTTCTAACTTCTACCGCCAGATCATCTGGGGCGCCCTGCTGATCTTTGTCCTGATCTACAACTATGTCATTAACGAAAGAGAAAAGAAAAAGGCCATGAAAGGATGATTACCATGAGTTTTGCCGGGATAATCGACCATACCATGCTGAAGGCGGATTCCACCCAGGCCACCATTAAGCGTTACTGCGAAGAAGCCAAGGCTCAGAAATTTGCCTCTGTATGCGTGAACAGCTGCCAGGTGCCCTTGGTGGCTGACGAGCTTAGGGGCACTGGTATCAAAACCTGCTGTGTGGTTGGCTTCCCCCTGGGAGCCATGAGCACGGCGGCCAAGGCCTTCGAGGCCAAACAGGCTGTGGCAGACGGTGCAGAAGAGGTGGACATGGTCATCAACATCGGTGCCATCAAGGACGGCCGCCTGGATTTTGTTGAGGAAGACATTCGCGCGGTAGTGGAAGCTTCAAAACCTGCCATAGTCAAGGTTATCATTGAGACCTGCCTGCTGACAGATGAGGAAAAGACGGCGGCCTGCAAGGCCTCTGTGGGGGCAGGGGCTGCCTTTGTCAAAACCTCTACGGGCTTCAGCACAGGCGGGGCGACGGTACATGATGTGGCCTTGATGAAAAAAGCAGTGGCGGGCAAGGCCAAGGTGAAGGCCAGCGGCGGGATTCGCACGCCGGAATTCGTGGCTGAGCTGGTGGAAGCCGGGGCGGACCGTATCGGCGCCGGTGACGGCATGAAGCTTATTTGACCCAGTGAGGTAAAAGATATGGCGTCTAACAAACAGACTGTGGAAATAGACAAGTCGGTCATTGGCATAGAGCTGGGCTCGACGCGCATCAAGGCTGTTATGGCTGACACCGTGGGAAATATCCTGGCCAAGGGAGAATTTGCCTGGGAAAACCACTTCGTGGACGGAGTGTGGACCTATGGCCTGGACGAAGTATGGGCAGGCCTGCAGCAATGCTTTGCAGACCTGCGGAAGGATGTGCAGAAGCGTTATGGAGTTGAACTGCACCGCGTAGGGGCCATTGGCATCAGCGCCATGATGCATGGCTATCTCCCCTTTGATGGGGAGGGGAAGCAGCTGGCCCCCTTCCGTACTTGGCGCAACAACATGACGGGGGAGGCTGCAGCTGCCCTGACAAAGCTCTTTGGCTATAATATCCCCCAACGCTGGAGCATTGCCCATCTCTATCAGGCAATCTTGAATCATGAGCCCCATGTGGGCGAGGTGAGATTCCTTACTACCCTGGCAGGCTATGTGCATTGGCAGCTGACGGGGGAGAAATGCCTTGGCATTGGCGATGCGTCGGGGATGTTCCCCATAGATATCGGGGCTAAGGATTACAATGGGGCAATGCTTGGCCAATTCGACGAACTTGTGCGGGAAAAGGGCTTTGCCTGGCAGATCCAAGATATCCTGCCCAAGGTGCTTCCGGCTGGGGAAGCGGCAGGACGTCTTACGGAAGAAGGTGCCAGGCTGCTGGATGTATCCGGTCAGCTGGAACCCGGGATTCCCTTGTGCCCGCCTGAAGGAGATGCGGGCACGGGCATGGTGGCCACCAACAGCGTGGGGGTAAGGACAGGCAATATCTCGGCGGGCACCTCTGCCTTTGCTATGCTGGTCCTTGAGAAGGAGCTCTCCCAGGTCTATGAAAATCTTGATATGGTGACGACTCCCTCCGGCAAGTTGGTGGCCATGGCCCACTCCAATAATTGCAGTTCCGCCATCAATGCCTGGGCAGGCATGTTCCATGAGTGCCTCAAGGCTTTTGGGGTGGAAAAGAGCACCAATGAAGTATATGAGACCCTGTTCCGCCAGGCGGAAAAGGGAGATGAGGACTGCGGCGGCTTGCTGGCCTATTGCTTCTACTCCGGGGAGCACGGTGTGGGCTTGACCAGTGGCTGTCCCATGTTCCTGCACCCGGCCAAGGCGAAGTTCACCCTGGCCAATATGATGCGCATACAGATTTACACCGCCTTCGCAGCCATGAAGCTTGGCATTGATACCCTGCTCAAGACGGAAGGAGCAAAAATTGACAGGGTGATTGGCCATGGCGGCATTTTCAAGACCAAGGGGGTAGCACAAAAAATCCTGGCAGCGGCCATCAATGCGGGAAGCTGGAACGTGAGCGATTTGCCGCCCCCGGTCGGAAACACGGCAAGCAACGATTTCCCTTCTACGGCAGCCTGAACCGCCCTTTCTTGCAAAGGCTCTCCCTCGTAAGTTCTGAATCCGGGATATCCGAAGAAGTCGGGGAGCGCGTAAAGCGTTATACCCGCAAGCACTGCCGTGAGCGCACAGAGCGAAACTGCTGTACCCGCGCGGGGCAGTTTCTTTCGCAGCGCAGCGAAAACGAAGAATATCACAAGCATTGCAAGCGATATGCTGAATATGACGAGGTTGCACATCGCGGTATCCACGAGCTTTGTGGCGTTTTTCATATATGCCATGACGCCCGCGCCCGCGGC
>CAJOIN010000144.1 GCA_905234515.1 uncultured Selenomonas sp. | reverse complement strand
AGCCGGTACTGTCCTTCGACAACTCCTCCGGCGACGGCGGCATGATGAGTTCAAGACCATCTATGGGGACAAGGTAAAGCGCGCAAAATAAGCATATATCCTTCGTGAAAAAAATGGCGTCACAGCGAATACAAACTCGCTGTGACGCCATTTTTCAGTTTATACCTGGTTATCTGTTGCTGCCCAAAGGCAAAATTTTCCTTGCCTTCTGCAGGTTGTAAAGGAGCACACCAGAGATAATGGCTCCAGCCACGGTGGAAATCATGAAGGGCATCACATAAACGTAAAAGGCAATACTGCCTGCATTCTGCCCAAGGAAAAGAATGGCCAAAGGATACGCACACAGACCCCCCAGTATGCCGGTGCCGAAAACCTCACCACTGAGTGCCCCGGCCAGGCTGCGTGTTCTCCTGTACAAAAGACCGCAGAGCAGAGCCCCGAACATGCTGCCGGGAAAGGCCAGGATACTACCCAAGCCCATCAGATTCCGCAACAGGGAGGCAACGAAGGCAGCACCCAGGGCGTACCAGGGACCCAGAAGGACACCACAAAGGATATTCACCATATGCTGAACAGGAGCGCATTTGCTGCCCAGCACAGGAATGGAAAAGAGGCTGCCTGCCACGGCTACGGCACAGAGCACACCTGCCAAAACCATTTTTTGCGTTTTATTGTTAATCATTTCAATGCACCTCAATTTCTTTAGGACTTTCCTTGCTGCGCAGGGCATTTACTGCCAGACAGAGCAGCATAGTAATAAGCATGGCGGGCAGGGTGCTGCCCACAGGCAGATCCGTCAGCATAAGCAAACGGTAAACGGCAAAACCCACCAGCCAAAGCAGAAGATTATGTCCGCAGAAAGCTTCCTCCTCATAACGCCTGCCAGTTATAAAATAATCCGTCAACAGCACGGCCACCATGGGCGCAAAGACAGAACCGATGAAGTACAAAAACTCCGTAAAATCCAGCAGAGGCAGGAAGATGGCTCCTACAGTTCCCAGCATCGTCACGGCCATGGCAATGATCTTTCCCTTAGCCTGAAGGAACAAAGACTCACTGGACACCCCTGCCGAATAAGCATCAAGGAAGGTGGTAGTGACCGTAGAAAAGAGGATTACCAAAAGTCCTGCTATCCCCAGCCCGGACTTCAGCATAATAACGGCAATATTCGTCTCCCCCCAGGCCAAAGCTGCCAAGAGACCTATCATGTACATCCAGCAACTCACCAGGCCATAGATTGCGGCACTGACAGCCGTGGCCCTGACAGGTTTTTCTGCCTCCCGGGTATAGTCGCTGATCAGTGGCAACCAGGACAGAGGCATGGCAATGGAGAGTTCCAGAGCCAGACCAAAGCTCATGACTTCGTCAGGGGTCTGAAGTTCCCCTGCCTGCCCCCAGAGGCCGAAGCTCAGCACCAGGGTCAGCACCAGCAGGGCCCCCATGGCTACGGCATTCAATCGCCCCAGCTTTTTCAGGCCTATGGCCAGCCAAAGGATTATCAAGGCCCCCAGAAGACCGCACCAGATGCTTTGGCCGCTGCCGAAAATCCCCTCTGCCGCCAGGGCTCCTTCATAGATCATGATGCCCGTCCAGCCTAAAAGCTGCAGAATATTGAGCAGGGCAAAGAGAAGGCCTCCTTTTTGGCCAAAACTCATCTTCACCGTTTCCATAGAACTTTTCCGGGTCTGCCCGCCGATGACCCCGGCCCCAAAGAGCAGGCCGCAGCCAATAAGGTGTCCCAGCAAAATAGCTGCCAGTCCCTGGCCCAGCCCCAGGGGGGCAAAATAAGTGCCGGTCTGCATCTCTGCCAGGGAAAGGGCCGCCCCAAACCAAATCAGGCCGTTTGCCCATAGGGAAGTACGCTTTTCTGAAGCTTGCACGTCATTTCCACCTTTCCATAATCCACATAATAGAAATAAAAAGCAGGAGACGCCGTAAGGCATCTCCTGCAACAAGCTCTCAGTATGACTTCCTACGGCGGCATTACCCGCATCAGGTTAAAGGGTCGAAGTTAGAGAACTTCCTCTCAGCCTGCTCACACAAGCTCCCCTGTTTTGAATTGCAAGTTTATTATACATAATTACACTTGGCAAAACAAGTATTCTTTTTGCTGTTCCTAGCTTCTGGCCAGGCGGGAAATGTGGATGATGAGGTAGGCTTTTTCCTCCTCGCTGATTTCCCTTTCATACCTGTTCAGCAGATGCTGCCTGATTTTCTCCGCCACCGCTTCCTCCGGCAGGTTCACCTTGAGGGTCTCATTGAGACAGATCAGGCATTTTTCTGCTGCCGCAAATTCCTTGCTGTAGAAGCTCTTGATACCCCACAGTGACCTGTTGGTAATCACCAGCTTCTTCTGCAGGCGCTCTATGGCGAAGTTGATATGGTCTGCCAGGGTGAAATAGATGGACTTGTTAAGGCTGGTCTCCAGTTCCTGCTCTGCCAGGGCAACGATCTTGTAGGTGGCATCCATGATTTCGGGAGGCAGGGAGTTCAAAAGTTCCACAATCTGCTTTTCCCGGTCTCCGGCTACGGGAATGAAGGTCTTGCAGTTTTCATCCACAGACAGTTCTTCCCTGGCCTTGCGGCCGTAGCCGATGCCCTTGTCCGCCACCGTAAAGAGCAGGCGGGTGGAGCAGTGCTCCAGATTCACCACATTCTCTTCGCCGCCGATGCCTTGCAAAATCTGCAAGGCTGTTTCCCTGTAATCCATATCAATTCCTCTTTTCATTGAAAATAATAAGATTGATATTTGATGTGCTTTTTGGCCCAAAAAAAGCAGGATCGCACGCCAAATACAACAAAAAGAGACTTTTATCGTATTTGACGTAAGATCCTGCCTGACATTCAAATAATCAGTTACATGTCCTACGAGTCATAGTGTAGCAAAGCGGTGGCTGCCTGTCAACATTATTTTTTATTATTTTTCCTTTAGTAAAAGTCAGAAGATTGTTGTGATTAGAGTTTTTTGCCTGCAGTTGGGAGAAGACGCAGTAACTGGAAGTTTTTCCTGTTGGCAGCAGGAATCTTACCGGTCGAAAGCGAAAAAAAGGGCAAATAAATATAATAAAGAAAGAGGCGGACATCTATGGAAAGATTTAGCGGCAGCATCAAAACCTTGTTCCTCATCAGTGTCATTCTCCTGACAGGAGCGCTTCTGACCGTGCAGACCTTCATCAACATCGGCCAGCTTACCAGCACCGTGGAAGAGCAGGTGAAGGGAAACCTGACGGCCCACTCCGAGGCCATTGCCGGGAAACTGGACCAGCGGATCCTGCAGGTGGGGCAGAAGACCATGGGCCTCTCTTTGGGGGTCAGCCAGCTGAAGACCTTTGACACCGATGTGATGTTCGGCATGGCGGACGGCTATGTGCTCTCAGACAGCCTGATCATCGGCAGCGGCTTCTGGTTCGAGCCCTTTGCCTACAGCCCGGACATCGAATACTACGGCCCCTATCGCACCAAAGGCCCCGGGAACACCATCACCCTGGACATGGAGTACAGCAACGCCGAGTACGGCTACAACAAATTCGACTGGTACCTGAATGCCATGAACGCCCCGGGCAAGGTGGCCTGGACCGGCCCTTACCTTGACGAAATGAGCGGCACCACCATGCTCACCAGCGCAGCAGCCGTACAAAAGAACGGCAAGAGCATCGGCACCGTCACCGTGGACATCGGCATCACGGAGTTGGAAGACTACGTCAAGAGCATCACCATAGGAGAGAACGGCTACGCCTTCCTGGTGGGCAGCGACGGCCTGTATTTGGCCACCAAGGAAGACGACAAAAACATGAAGCAGAAGATCACCGAGGAGAGCAACAAAGAACTGGCTGCCCTGGGGCAGAAAATCGTGGGGCTCACCTCGCTGGAACTCACGGAAACGGATGTCTTCGGTGAGGACAGCTATGTGATGGCCGCCCCCCTCTGCATAGACAATATGAAGCTGGTACTGGTAGCTCCCAAATCCGACTACAGGGGAGCCGTAACAAAATCCATCTGGACCAGCATCATCATGGCCCTCATAGTCATGGTGGTCCTCTGCGCCGCCATGATCATCATCTTCAACCGCCGCATCGGCAACCCCATAGAACACCTGATGGGCGAAGCAAGCAAGATTGCTGACGGCAACCTCACTGGCCACGTGGTAAACAGCAGCCAGGACGAGATTGGCGCCCTGGGCAACTCCCTCAACCATATGATTGAAAACCTGCGCCATGTCATCAAGGAAGTCACCTCCATGGCAGAGCAGGTAGCCCACGCCAGCCAGCAGCTGAACTCCAACGCCGAGCAGTCCGCCCAGGCCAGCCACATGGTGGCGGAGAGCATTGTCTCCATTGCCGAAGGTGCCAGCGAGCAGGCAGTGGAAGCCAGCAATATCCAGGAAGCCGCCGAAAGCGTCACCCACTCCGTCCAGGCAGTGGCGGCAGATGCCAACCAGGTGCTGCAGAACGCCATGAGCGCCAAGGACAAGATTGGTGAAGGCCGTGCCTCCATCCAGGAAGCAGTGTCCCGGATGAACAGCATCACCGCCAGCACCGACAGCATCCAAACTTCCATCGAGAAGCTCAACCAGAGTTCCAAGGAA